>DATMJM010000213.1:0-22265 GCA_035553935.1 Solirubrobacteraceae bacterium | reverse complement strand
GACGCGGCCCTCGCGACGGATCGCCAGCCGATAGGCGCTGCCGTCGAAATCGCTGAAGACCTGAACTGCGCCGTAATCGCGGATCGTGCTCGGCCGCAGCAGATGTCCGACGACGGTGTCCGTGCCACGCGCCGGAGCGGCGGGCAACAGCCCCCCGAGGACCAGCGGCACAACGACAAGACATCGGCGGCGGCGCACGATCCTTCAACGATCTGCACTCAGCAATGTTGCGAAACGCCCGATCGGGGTCGAGAGCGTCGACCACGGCCGGCAACACGTCGGGGTGCCGCGCGTCGCGGGCGGGCTGCTCACGCTCGCGGGGGCGACGAGCGGCGTGCGGGTTCCGCAGCTGTGCCGCGGATATTGCGCGGCGCCGTTTGGTGGTGGCGGCGGCGCCGGGCGTGGTTGCGGTGCGTATGGTCCTGTCATGGGCGGTGGCGGCGCGGCGCGGCGAGCGGGCGTTGTATGCGTGGTGGTCGTGCTGGCGTGGTTCGGATGGTCGCGCTATGGCGCCGCGGAGAAGTCTTCGCCGTGGGCGGCGCCGGTCGATGTGTCCGCCGCCCCGTTTGGTGCCGCCGCTCCCCAGGTCGGTGTGGACGAGCGCGGCGACGCGGTCGCCGTGTGGCAGGGCTACACGCGGCGCGGCCTGCTCGTGCAGAGCGCCGTGCGCGCCGCGGGTGGAAGTTGGCGCCGTCCGGTCGACGTCTCGTCTGGATCTCGCAACGCCCGTTACCCGGAGCTCGCGGTCGGCGCGGAGGGGACCGCCGTCGCGGTCTGGCGCGCCGACCGTCTCGCGGATGGATCGAAGGCCGTGTTCGCCGCGGTCCGCGAGCCCGGCCGCGGCTGGCAGACGCCCACGCGGCTTTCGGCGCTTGCCGGCGCGGCGGACGATCCGCAGGTCGTAGTCGACCGGCACGGCAATGCGATCGCGTTGTGGACCGCGCATCGCGGCCGCGGCCCGACGCGGCTGCACAGCTCGGTGCGCCCGCGCGGCGGTCGTTGGGAGGCGCCCGTCGACGTTGCCAGGCTCTCGACCGCGAGCCACGCTGGGTCTGCCGATCCCCGGCTTGCCGTTGACGCCCATGGCAACGCCGTCGCCGTCTGGACCAACGTGACCGGCAACGACTGGGGCAACCTGGGCATCGTGCAAAGCGCGGCGCGGCGCGCCGGCGGCGGCTGGGAGCCTGCCGTCGACGTGTCGACGGCAGGCCACAAGTCGTTCGCCGCCCATGTCGCGCTTGACGCGCGCGGCAACGCCGTGGTGGTCTGGCGCGATCAGAGCGATGACCGGGGGCGCAGCGCGATGCGGTCGGCCGGCGGCGCGTGGACGGAACCCGTCGACATCTCCGACGACGAGGCCGCATATCCACAGGTCGGCGTCGACGCCGACGGCGACGCGGTCGCGGTGTGGATGAACTCCGAGCACCGGCTGTGCGCCGCCCGCGCGGACCTTCGGGCGCTCGGCCCCTGGCGGTCACGCGACTGCATCGCCATCGACGAGGAAGTGCGCACGATGAAGGCGGCGATCGCTCCGGACGGCGACGCGGCAGCGCTATGGATGACAGGCGAAGGGGGCGACAGCGTCAAAGCCGCGCTGCTTCCGGCCGGCGACGACTGGCACGCACCGATGACGATCTCACCGCCTCAGCCGGTAGGCGAGGCGACGGGCGCCGAGGCGGCCATCACGATCGATCGGCGCGGCACCGCGATCGCCATCTGGGGTCGCGAGGTTCCCGCCGGCGACGACCACGACACCGTCGTGCAGGCAACCGTCCACGGGCCACCCTGAGCGCTCATCGGACCCGCAACGCCCGGCCACCTGCGTGCCAGCCCTGACACGCGCACCGCACTACGCAAGCGACCGTCAGCTGACACCACCGGACCGCCGCCGCGAAGTTCCACGACGGCCGGGCAACCGCACCGTCGGATCGATCTCAAAATGGGGCGTGACGACGCTAAGCTGCGGCTTGTCTATTGGATAGGCGCGGGGCTCACCCGAGACTCGTCGCGTAGCCGACTGGAGGCCTGCTGTGGCCCATCCGCCGCCAGGCGATCCTCCTGTGAGCATCCACAACGGGAGGGTCGAGGGACAGAACGACAGAATCGATCCGGCCGCAGGGGCCATCGCTGACGAGCAGACGCGCGCTGATCTCGAGCAGACGCTCGCGGACACAGATCAGACGCTGTCCGACGCCGATCAGACGAGCGCTGATGCTGACCAGTCCAGTGCCGATCGCGATCAGCTGGCTGCCGATCGCGATCAGGCCGCCAGTGACCGCGATCGTGCCCGCGGCGCTGATCGACGGGCGCACGAGCTCAGCCACGACATGCGCGAGCGCACGACCCGTGAGCGTAAGCAGACCGCTCGCGAGCGCGACGATGCCGCGGCGGCGCGTCTGAGCGTGGCGGACGAGCGCGACGCGGTCGCCGACGGCCGCGATCTGGCCGCGCAGCGACGCGACGAGGCTGCCGTCGCGCGGACGGTGGCGATGGCCGAGCTCGATGCCGCTGTCGAGCAGGACGACGCGCGCGAGCACCGCGGTGCCGACGCGATCGTCAAAGCTGCCGGGCAACGCCGCCGCGCTGCCGAGCGCCGCTCGCAGGCCGCTGCATATCGTGAGCTTGCCGCCGAGGATCGTCGGGCCGCGGCACGCGATCGCGAGCAGGCCGCTCGCGAACGGCTCAACGCGCTCGGCGACCGTGAGGCGCTGGCTGCTGAGGTTCAGCACGAGCGGGCGCGTCGACGCCAGGCGGTGCGCCATCAACATCGCGCAGAAGACCTAGCCGGCACGCTGCAGCGCGGCCTGACCCCGCCCGAACTGCCGTGCATCCCGGGTCTTGACGTCGCCGTGCACCACGAGCCATTCGCACTGGCCGAAGTCGGCGGCGACTTCTATGACCTGTTCGCCCTCGCCGGGGACCGAGCGGGCTTTTTCCTCGGCGACGTCTGCGGAAAGGGAGCCGGGGCGGCCGCGGTCACCTCGCTCGCCCGCTACACGATGCGCACCGCCGCGATGCTCCACCACACCCCCGCCGCGATCCTGGGCCATCTCAACGTCGCGCTGCAGACGGAAACGGCGCAGGCGACCAATACGTGCTCGGCCGTCTACGGGCAGATCGACATGAGCGCCGCAACCGTCTGCATCACGCTCGCGGTCGGCGGGCATCCGGCGCCGCTGGTCGTCCGCGCAGGCGGCGACGTCGAGACGACACCGGCGCACGGAACCATCCTCGGCGCGGTCGAGCATCCCGTGTTCGACACCTGCGAGCTGCGCCTCGACCCAGGCGACGCGCTCGTCGTCTACAGCGACGGGATCCTCGACACCAGGATCGACGGGGCGCCCGTCGACGAGCGACACCTCATCGAGGTGCTGACGGGACCCCCGCAGGCCACCGCCACGGACCTCGTGGGCCGACTGGTGGGCTCGATGCGGCGGATCGATCGCGCGCTGCGCGACGACGTTGCCTTCATGGCGCTGCGCCACGTTGCGCACCGCGCCGCCTCGGCCTGAGCTCGCGCGCGGCGCGGCCACGTCCTCCTCGGGCAGCGCGCGACCCAGTCTCGGGCCGCCACCGCAGCCCAGGTGAGTCCACGCGCTCGCGGAACCGCCGGCGCGACCCGCTCAGCCGAAGATCTCCTGCAGCCGCTCGCCGGCGGGCAGGGTCAAGAACTCGACGAACTCCTGCGCCAGCGCCACCTCCTCGAAGATCTCCCGCGAGAGATCCGGCCGGCCTTCGTTCTCGAACCACTCGTCGTCGGCGATCTCCCGGCGGATCTGCTCCAGCTCTGCGGTTGCGAGCTCGCGCACGAGCTCGCGCGTGACCGTGCGGCCGTCGTCGAGCTGGGCGGCGTGGTGCACCCACTGCCAGACCTGGCCTCGAGCGATCTCGGCTGTGGCGGCGTCCTCCATCATCCCGTGGATCGCCGCCGCACCGTTGCCGCGCAGCCACGACGAGATGTACTGAATGCCCACGTTGATGTTGCTGCGCAGGCCATCCTCGGTGATGTCGCCCTCGGTGGCTGGCACGTCGAGCAGCTGCTCGGCGCTGACGTCGACCTCGTCTCGGCGGCGCTCGAGCTGGTGGGGCCGGTCGCCCAGGACCGCTGCGAACTCCTCCATCGCGGCGGCGACCGAATCGGGGTGCGCGACCCAGGTGCCGTCGAAGCCGTCGGCGGCCTCGCGCCGCTTGTCCTGGCGCAGCGCGGCGAAGGCTTTCTCGTTCGCCGCCTGGTCGGTGCGGCTGGGGATCTGCGCCGCCATGCCGCCCATCGCATGGGCGCCCCGTCGGTGGCACGTCTTGACGAGCAACTCGGTGTAGGCGCGCATGAACGGCACGGTCATCGTGACCTGCTTGCGGTCCGGCGTGACGAACTCCGGCCGCGTGCGGAAGCGCTTGATCGCCGAGAAGATGTAGTCCCAGCGGCCGGCGTTCAGGCCCGCCGAACGCTCGCGCAGCTCGTATAGGATCTCGTCCATCTCGAACGCCGCGGGCAGCGTCTCGATGAGCACGGTGGCCTTGATCGCGCCACGCTCCAGCCCGACGTGCTCCTCGGCGAGGGCGAAGACGTCGTTCCACAGCCGCGCCTCGCGGTGTGACTCCAGCTTTGGCAGGTAGAAGTACGGCCCGGCGCCGCGCGCGAGCAGCTCGCGCGCGTTGTGGAAGACGTACAGGCCGAAGTCCAAGAGTCCGCCGGCCACCGGCTCGCCGCCGACCAGCAGGTGGCGCTCCACGAGGTGCCAGCCGCGAGGGCGCACCAACAGGGTCGCGACCGTCTCGCCGAGCTCGTAGTGCTTGCCGTTCTCGTCGTGCTCGATCGTGCCGCGGACCGCGTCGGCGAGGTTCGCCTGCCCGCCGATCATGTTGCTCCAGGTCGGCGAGTTGGAGTCTTCGAAGTCCGCCATGAACCCCGACGCGCCCGAGTTCAGGGCGTTGATCACCATCTTCCGGCTCGTTGGACCGGTGATCTCGACGCGGCGGTTCTGCAGCGCAGCGGGCTCTGGCGCAACCGTCCAGTCGCCCTCGCGCACGTCCTTGGTACTCGGCAGGAAATCGAGGGTGCCGCCCGCGTCGAGCTCCTTCTGGCGCTCCATCCGGGCGGCCAGCAGCTCGCGACGGGTGGCGTCGAACGCGCGGTGCAGCCGCGCCACGAACTCCAGCGCGTCCGCCGTCAGGATCTCGTCGAAGCGCTCGCCCCGCGACCCGTTGATCTGGACTCCCGGCACCCGCTCACTCACGACGCCCCCGCTCCCCGAAAGATCAAGCCACCACCACTATCTCCGCGATGGCGGGTCCGTACACGCGCGCCCAGTTGAACGAGCGACTCGCGCGACCCCATACCTCGCCGGGACGACGGGCCACCGTGCGACGGGCGTGCGCGAGCCACAGCGTCCCGGGATCGTGATCACGCTCCTGTTCGCGTGCGCCGGTAGCGGTTCCACTGCCGGAATCGGTCCGGTGGAAGCGCCGCTGCGGTAGTGCACCGAGCGGCGCATGATCGTCGAACGTGCAGTAACGCTCGGCGCACGGCTCGACAGCGCCGGATGACGTCGGGTCGTGGAGTGCGCCGGCGACGGCGGCAGCCTTCGGGCAGTGGAGCTCATGTCCCGCCCGCGACGATCCTTCCGCACGACGCCAGCGCCTGCTCAGTCTTCAAAACCGTTCAGTCGGGTACGACTCCCGCCGCCAAAGCGTTCGTTGCGGGCGCAGCGCCAGCTGTCGACCGCGACGTATCGTCCATCCCGAACGAAAGGGGCTTTCGTGGCGCGCAAGCGACCGACGGTCTCGGACGCCGTACAGCCGGGGCTCACCTCCCCCCGCGACGACAGGTCAAACCCTGATGGCTCTCTGGTCAGCCGCCACGAGGCCGTTGCGACAGAGGAACTCCTCAGCATCGTGATCCGCGCCGGTCAGCTCGGCTATTCGCCGTGGAGGGTCGGCATCGCGCTCCGCGTCGCCCCGACGGAGCTGGCATGGATCTGCGCGCATCTAAACGAGTCACACGCTCCAAGCGCGAAGACCTTGACGGCCGCGCTCGCGGCGCGAGCCGCCGACCTGCCCCCAGCGATCGCAGCATCGAGCACGGCGGCTGCGAGGGGGATGATGCATGAACAACCGCTCTGATCACGGTCGAGCCTGCGGCGCGCAACAGCGCGGCTCGCCGACGGTGCAACGAGCCCTTGCGCTCCGCGAAGTCGACACGGCGCTCCCTTCGCTGGCCGATCGGGCGGTGCAGTTCCCGGTGTCGCGCCGCGCAGGTGCCGGCCGCTCCATCCTCGACGACGATCAGGTGATGGCCGCCGTCAAGGCGGGCAGCGTTCCCGCGTTCAACGTCCTCTACGAGCGCTATTGCGACCGCGTGTACCGCGTCTCGAGGTCGGTCTGCGGCGACGACGGCCGCGCGCAGGAGGCCGTCCAGGAAGCGTTTATCTCGATCTGGCGGACGCGCGCCAGCTACGAGGACTACCGCAGCGTCGCGGGCTGGGTACTGACTGTGGCGCGCAACCGCGCCATCGATGTCGCCCGCCGCAACGAACCGCATGCCGTGCATCGTGCCGGCGATGACCGGCTCGACAGTGTGCCGGCCGCCGGCACCATCGCCGAGCGGGTCGCCTCCGACGATCAGGCCCGCCGTCTGCTGAGCGCGCTCTGCAAGCTTCCAGACGCTCAGCGAGAAGTGGTCGTACTCGCGTTCTACGGACAGCTCACACACACCGAGATCGCCGCCCATCTGGAGCTCCCGTTGGGCACCGTCAAAGGACGCCTGCGCCTCGCGCTGAACCGACTGCGAGGCGACGTCGCGCACGTCACCGACTAGCACCAACCCGGCCACGAACCACGGGGGATACGCGCGACGATGGGGTCGCGCCGGCGCGCATCGCGGCGCTACGAGATCGAGATCGTGTTGACGGCCGGGTCCGTCGGCGTCCGCGCGGCGACGGCGGCGTACTCGTACTTCGTGCCTGGCTTGGAGCCCGGCTTGCCGAACCCGAACCCGGCCGACTCGAGCACGGCGACGGCGTCGAGGATCTTGAAGAAGCCGCCGGCCCCGGACGTCGGCAGGTTGGGAACCTCCTCGCGCTGCGTGAACTTCGCGTAGACGCGGTCGTTGCCGAGCTTGCCCAGCGATTGCAGCGCCAACGCGCGATGCACCGCCTCGGTGGCCATGATCTCGGCCGCGTAACGGGCGAACTTCGAACCCATCAGGTCGCCCTGCCGCGCGAACACGGTCGTCGCCAGCAGGTAGGCGTTGATGAACACCTGGTCTCCGACGACAAGCGTCGTGAGCAGGCTCTCGGGCGACGCGAAGACCTCGTCGGGGACGTAGATCGTCGTCGTCGCGGGCTTTCCGCCGACCGCCTTGGACGTCAGCAGCTCGTAGTGGTTCTTCTCCTGCTGGGCGGCGGCACGCACGTTGCGCAGCGTGACCGCGTCCAGCCGGCCGGCAAGCCGCTCCGCGCCGACGGTGTTGACGATCGTCGCCAGCACCTCGGCCGTCGCGGCGACCGTCGTGATGTTCGCAACCGAGTTCTCGGGATTGGTCTTGACAGCCGCGAAAGCCTCGTTGGAGGCGTAGCCCAGCAGCCCGATCGACCCCAGTGCCGCCGCCGTCGTCGCAACCAGCGTACGACGCGTGGTGGCCGAATCGCGTGCGTGCTGACGATCAATCGTCTCAAACAGATGGTTCGTGACCTCGGACATGCAGCCCCTTTCTCGAGCGCGATGCAGCGCGTTAAGCAGTTCAGGCGAGGCTCCGACGGCCCCGACCGCTACAGCGGCCGACAGCGGCACCTGGATCACTCAACGGCGCATCGACGCTCTCCAACCGAACGCATTGCGGATCCGGGCCGCGCTGCGAGAGCAGGTCGCGCATCGCCGAGGCAAGCTCGCTGATCGCCGCGGCCGGCGTTCCCGTCGCGTCGCGGGTGATCCGCGCACTGCGCTGCACCGCAGTAGTGGGCGATGTTCGGCACCTCCAGACGACTGCTCAACCGCATGCTGATCGTGCTCGCAACCGCGCTCGTGGCCGCTACGGCGGTCGTGTTCGTCGCCCACGAGCGTCAGGACGGCGAGCCCGCGGCACAGCAGCCCGGCGAGCCGGCGAGGGCGGGCGACAAGGTGCAGATCAAGGACTTCCTCTACGACCCGGCAGCGCTCACCGTGTCCGCCGGTACGAAGCTCACGTTCACCAACCAAGACAACGCGCCGCACACCGCGACCTCGGGATCATCGCCCACCGCCGACGGCGTGTTTGACACCGGCACGCTGACGAAGGGCCAGAGCAAGACCATCAACGCCACGAAGACCGGCACGTTCGCCTACTACTGCGCGATCCATCCCTTCATGAAAGGCACGGTGATCGTCAAGTGAGGCATCCGAGCGCCGACGCGCTGCGCTACCTCGCCGCGTTCGCGACGATCGTCGTCGGCGCCGTGCACCTGCAGCAGTACGGCGACTTCATCGCCGACGTCCCCACGATCGGCGTGCTGTTCGTGCTCAACGCCCTGGCCGCTGGATTCGCCGCGATCCTGCTGGCCACGCGCCACGCCACGCTCGGCGCGCTCAGCGGCATCGCGCTGTCAGCCGGCGCGCTCGCCTCGCTCGTGATCTCGATGACCGACGCAGGCCTCTTCGGCTACACCGAGCCTGCGTTTCGCTCCGCCACCGTCGTCGCCGTAGCCGCCGAGGCCGCGGCGATCGTCCTGCTGCTCGGCTACCTCGCCGCCCGGCGCCGGGCGGCACCCAAGCGGCTTGACCGGGCCGAACGCGAGCGCGTGGTGCTGACGCGCACCGCCTGACGCGCGGGTGGCGGCATCGGCGAGGCGCGTGAGCGCTCCGTCGTCTCGAGCCTGCGTGGCCGAGGACGTCCTTGACCGCGCCAGGACGAGGACGCGCGTCAGGGCGGGGGCCGCGGTTGGCGCAGGTCGTCGAAGCGCAGCGGCGGGAGCGGCGCGAGCCGGTCGAGCGCGGGCAGAGGCTGGTCGGCGACAGCGACGTAGCGAAGAAGGCCCCGCTGCGGCGGGGTTTTCGTGCGGAGGGCGGCTTCCATAGAGTCGTGCGATCGCGTACGTGCTCGCCAACTGGAAGATGTATCCGGCGCCGGCGCGAGCCGCCGATCTGCTCGCCGACGTGCAGGAGCGCCTGCGCGAGGAGGCGCGCGGGCCGCTCGCGCTGCCGGTCGTCGTCGTGTGCCCGCCGGTGATCTCGCTGTTGGCGCTGCACGACGTCGTAGACCGGCGCCTCGTGCGGCTCGGTGCGCAGAACTGCCACTGGGAGGCCGAGGGCGCGTACACGGGCGAGACCTCGCCGGCGATGCTCGCCGGTATCGCGGATTACGTCATGGTCGGTCACAGCGAGCGCCGCCGCGCGGGCGAGACCGACGACGAGATCGCGCGCAAGGTCGCGGCGATCGCCGCGCACGGGATGACGCCGATCCTCTTCACCGGCGAGGACGAGCCGACCGACGCGGCCGCCGAGCGGACCGAGGAGCGCCTCGTGCGCGGCCTCGCCCGCTTCGACGCCGACGCGCACCGCGTCGTCGTCGTCTACGAGCCGACGTGGGCGATCGGCGCCGACGAGCCCGCCGCCGCTGAGCACGTCGCACGGGTCGTCGCGCGGCTGAAGGAGCGCCTGCGCGAGCGCGGCGCGCAGCGCCCGACGGTCATCTACGGCGGCACGGTCACGGCTGACAACGTCGACCGCTTCGCTGCGCTCGACGTGCTCGACGGCGTCGGCGCCACGCGCGCGACGCTCGCCGAGGAGAGCTTCCTGGAGATCGTGCGCAGCGTCGCGCGCGCGAGCGCCGAGCCGACCGGCATGTGAGCGGCGGCCGGCGTCAGCCGATCGGCGGCACCGGCGCCGGCGCCACCCAGCGCCGCTCGGCGTCGGCGACGCGGACGGCGTCGAAGACGGCCTGCACGCGCAGCGCCTCGTCGAGCGACGGATCCGGCGCGGCGTCCTCGCGGACCGCGCCGAAGAAGCGGCGCGCAACATGCTCGAACGCCGCCTTCGGCGAGGAGTCCAGCGGGCCCTCGACCTGCAGCTCCTCGCCCGCGCGCCCCCATGTCAGGCAGCCGTCGCCGTCCAGTCGCACGGTTCCCTTTGCGCCCTGGATCTCGATCACGTCGCCGCGGCCGTGGCGCGCGGTCGCGACGAAGCTCACGACGGCCAGGCCGCCACCGCGCAGGCGCATGAGGATCCCGAAGGCGTCCTCCGCCGTCACCGTCCGCATGTGCCCGTCGCCGGTGACGCGCTGCGGCACGGTGACCTCGGCCGCGGCGGCGACCGCCTCGACGTCGGGGAACAGCTCGAGCAGCAGGTCGAGGTCGTGGACGCCGTAGCCCTGCAGCCGCCCGCCGCCGAGCGTTGCGTCGTGCACCCACGTGAACGGGCGCGAGTCGGGATCGGCATGATCCGCCATGACGAGCGACACCGACGCGAGCCGCGCCTGCCCGGCGACCTCGCGTGCGCGCTCGAGCAGGCGCCGACGCGTGTCCTCGAAGCGCCGCCCGTAGTTCACGGCCGCGACGACGCCTGCCGCCCGCGCCGCGTCGGCGATCTGCAGTGCCTCGGGCAGGCTGCTCGCCAGCGGCTTCTCGCAGAGCAGGTGCAGGCCGCGGTCGAGCACGGCGCGCCCGAGCTCGCGGTGCGTCACGACCGGCGTCGCGACGTGGACGGCCTCGAGGCCGGGCAGCGCCAGCATCTCGTCGAAGTCGGCGGTGCCGAGCTCGAGGTCCATGTCGCCGGCGAGCTCGGCTGCGCGCTCCGGCCGCCGCGACCACACGGCGACCGGCTCGAACTCGTCGAGCCGCGCGTAGACCGGCAGCGCGACCTTCGCGCCGTAGCCGCCGCCGGCGACCGCGATCTTCACTGGTGCGCCCATCGTCGGGACTTGTACCCAGTTGCCCGCCGGCATCGACCGGCTACGATCGCGCCGTGCCCGACCGCCTGCACTTCACCGCCTCCGACGAGGCCAACGAGCTCATCGCGAGCGACCCGATGGCGCTGCTCGTCGGCTTCGTGCTCGACCAGCAGGTCACCGTGCAGAAGGCGTTCTCGGGCCCGCTGGCGCTGAAGGAGCGGCTGGGGTCGCTGGACCCGAAGACGCTCGCGTCGGCCGACCTCGAGCCGGTCTTCCGCGAGCGCCCGGCGATCCACCGGTTCCCGGGCGCGATGGCCCAGCGCGTGCACGACCTCGCCGTGCACGTGCTCGAGCGCTACGACGGCGACGCCGCGCGTGTCTGGACCGACGTGGCGACCGCCGACGAGCTGAAGGCCGGCCTCCAGGCGCTGCCGGGCTTCGGCGAGATGAAGGTCAAGGCGCTCGGCGCGGTGCTCGCCAAGCGCTACGGCGTCGACGCCGCGCAGGATCTCGTGCCGTGGCATCCGACCCTGGGCGACGTCGACTCCGCGCAGGCGCTGGCCGACTACCAGGCGGCCAAGCGCGAGCACAAGAAGCAGTGGAGCAGGGCGCAGGTCTGAGCCTGCGCGGCTTCAGGACCCCGCTCGGGCGGATGTTCTGGTTCGCCGCGAAGACGCTGCGCGGGGTCCCAGCGGTGCTTCACCGCGACGAGCCGCTCGTAGGTCGCCGAGCTTCGACGCGATCGGGGCGCTGCCGACGCGATCCGCGGGCAGGCCGAGCAGGGCCCGCCCGAGGGCGTTCCGGCGGCCGGGTTCCCGCTGCTCGTCGATCCCGACAGCGGTCGCAGCCTGGTCGCCGTCGATCTCAGGATGTGAGGCTCGCGCGCGCGTCGGGAGCCGGCGCGCGCACCCGCCTTCGGCGCAACTTCGCGCCGCCCGAGGTGTCAGCCTCTACGTAGTCATAGGGCCGAACCGCTCTCGCGCCAGTGCGGGGGCGGCCGGGGGACCCAACGCGTCGCGTCGGCGGCGCACGGGGCGAATCGCCGGTGGATCCGGCGTAGCGCAGGTTTTCAGCGCGAGCCCGTCAGCTCACCTCGGAGGCCGTGGAAACCGAAGGGAACCGCAGTGGGAAACCGATGCCGGCCGCATGCCTGTGCGGCCACGATCGCCGTCACCGGCGCGCTCCTCGCGATGCCGGGCGCGAGCGCCGAGGCCGCCTTCGGCGACCGCGTCCTGCGCGAGGGCGACCGCGGGCGCCACGTCCGCGTGCTGCAGCGCTGGCTGACCCTGACCGGCTTCGAGACGCGCGTCGACGGCCAGTTCGGCCGCCGCACGAAGGTGACGCTACGGCGCTACGAACGCGCGAACGAGATGCGCGTCGATGGCGTGCTGTCGCGGGTTCAGGCGCGCGGCCTGCGACGGCGGGCGATCGCCGCGCGCGCGGCCGCGTCGGCCGGCGGGCCCGAGCCGGCCGCTGCGGCGCAGGGCGTGGCGCCCGGCGACGCGGCGGTGCTGGCGGCCGACGGGCGCACCGCGCTGGCACCGGCGAGCGCGCCGCCGCAGGTGCACAAGGCGATCGCGGCCGCCAACCGGATCGTCGGCAAGCCCTATCGCTACGGCGGCGGCCACGGCTCCTTCGAGGACTCCGGCTATGACTGCTCGGGCACGGTCTCCTATGCGCTGCACGGCGCCGGGCTGCTCGACGCGCCGCGCGACTCCTCGGGGCTGAAGACGTTCGGGCGCTCCGGCGCGGGCAGGTGGATCACGGTCTACGCGAACTCGGGCCACACGTACGTCGTCATCGCCGGGCTGCGGCTCGACACGTCGGGCACCGGCGGCGTCGGCCCGCGCTGGCAGGCCGCGCGCCGGTCGTCCAGTGGCTACGTCGTGCGTCACCCGCCCGAGCTCTGAGGCCGTCGGCCGGCCGATGAAGTAGGCGTTGCCGGCCTTGTCGTAGGAGATTCACGGGTCCGTCGCGCGCGAAGCGCTGCGGCCCGCGCTGGCAGGCGCCCCACGCCGCGCACAGGCGTCTGAGCCGGCGCGACGCCTGCGAGCCCGCCACCGGGTAGGAACCGGCTCGATGCGCCGCCTGCTCGAGCCCGTCCGGCCCGACCCGCTCGTGCTGTGGCTGCTGGCGCTCGCCGCCGCCGCGGTGCTGATCGCGGGCTTCCAGCACGCGCGCCTGTATCACCGCGGATACGCCGAGGTCGAGGTCGTCGGGCTGCTGTTCCTCCTCAACGCGATCGGCTCGACCGTGGTGGTTGTGACGCTGATCTTCGGCCGCGCCTGGCTGTTCGTGCTCGGCGCGCTCGGGGTCTGCGTCCCGTCGCTCGTCTCGATCGCGATCTCGCACTCGCCGGCGGGCTTTCTCGGCTTCCGCGAGGGCGGCTACGACGCCGACGCGCTGATCATCGTCGCGGCCGAGATCGCGGCGGTGCTCCTGGCGCTGCTCGGCGCGGGCGCGGCCGTGGCCGCTGTGAGGGCGCGCGGGTGAGGGCGCTGCTCGCCGCACTCGTCGTGCTCGTCATGGGCTGCGCGATCGCCGGCGTCGGGATGGGCGAGGCGCCCGCGGAGCGCGAGCCGGCGCCGTCGCAGGCGCAGGTGGCGGCTTCCGCACAGCGGATCGCCGCCGCGGAAGGACGCAGGCTCTTCGACGATCAGGGCTGCGGCCGCTGCCATGCGATCGCCGCCGCCGGCGCCGACGGCAAGCTCGGGCCGCGCCTCGACACGCTCGACGAGGACGCCGCCGACATCGCCGAGAGCATCGCCGAGCCGCGCGACGACATCGCGGACGGCTACCCCGGGAAGCTCATGCCCGGCGATTACGCCGAGCGCATGGACGACGCGCAGATCGCCGCGCTCGCAGCGTTCGTCGCCGCGGCGTCGGGCGTCGAGGCGGGCGACGACGACGGCTCCGGCCGCGGGCGCAACCGCGGCCGTGGCGGCGGCGACTGACCGGCACGCGCCGAGCGCATCGCCGATTCGGGCCGGCGGGGATCGCGACGGACGAACAGCCGCCGACCGACGCCGTCCTGCGCTCAACAATCGTGCGGGCGCGTCCGATAACGGCGGCATGCAGCGCTCGATCGCTCGCCTTGCCGCTGTCGCGCTCCTCGCGCTCGTCGCCGTGTTCGCGCTGCACGCATCGCAGGCGCACGCCGCCCTGCCGTTCAAGCTGCCGACGCTCAAGCCCAAGGCGCCACCGACGCCGGTCATCCCGCCCGTGCAGGCGCCGATCGCCAGCGACCCGGCCGGGCCGGCGCGTGGGACGATGATCCTCGTGCACGCCGGCGGCTGGGCCGGCCACGACGGCTACGCGCAGGATGAGCTGCTGAAGAATCCCGGCGACCTGTTCCTGGCGCGAGGCTGGCGTGTCGTCTCGATCGACTACGAGGAGGGCGCGGCCGGCCTGCAGGACGTGCTAAACGTCGCCGGCGCCGAGCTTGCGCGCAACACGAGCGCCGGTCCGCTGTGCATCTACGGCGAGTCGTCGGGCGCGCACCTCGCGCTCATGGCCGCCGCGAAGCTGCGCGCGATCGACTGCGTCGTCGGCGTCGGCACGCCCACCGACCTGCACCTCTACACGGCCGAGGCCGCCGTCAGCAGCGACGACCGCGTCAAGCTCGTCTCCAGCCAGATCATGCGCCTGTTCGGGACGACACCGCAGGCCACGGCGCCATGGAACCTCGTGTCGCTCGCGCCGTCGATCCATGCCGATGTGCTGCTCGTGCACGAGGTCGACGACGAGCTCGTGACGAGCGCCCACGCGCAGTTGTTCAAGGCCGCGCGCCCGACGACGCAGCTGCTCGAGCTCGAGCCCGGCGACAAGAGCAACCGCAGCCACGACTTCATGCACGGGACGGTCTCCGAGCTCGGCCGCACCCAGTACATGTCGGGCATCGGCGCGTTCGCCGACCGTGCCGTGGCGGCCAGCGCCGCCGAGCGCGACGCGGCTCGCAGGGGCTGCTCGAAGGTCGCCCGCTCCGTGGTCGAGACCGGGCCGCAGGGCCTGCAGGAGGCGCTGCGGTGCCTGGCTCGCAAGGAGGCCCGCAAGCTGCCCGGCGACACCGGCCGCTGGCGCCAGACGAGCGTCAAGCTGCGCGGCAAGGTCAACGCCGCTCGCGTCTGGTCGTACCTGCGCGGGACGACGAGCGGCCGTCGCGCGCTCGCGGCCGCCGCCAAGCGCCGTGCGAAGGTCAGCGTCAAGACCGGCGACCGCTCCCGCGTGACGCTGCGCGCCGCCCGCGAGAGCAAGCGCAGGCGCTAGGCCCGCCGCGGGCTCCCCGCGCAGGCCACCAGCCGCGTCATGAGCTCGGCGGCGTCCTCGTCGCACAGCTTCAGCGAGCTTCTGCCAGGTGCCGAAGTCCGCCGCCAGAGCGAGCGCGGCGCGGCGCTCGCGCTCGTCGCCCCGCCAGCCGGCGGCGAGGACCTCCTCGAGCGCCGCAAAAGTACTGCGCGGCGCTGTCCAGCACGGCCTGCAGCGCGGGCAGCAGCTGTGCGTCGCGCCGGACGTTCGCGAGCATCGGGCGCGACCGTACGGTAGTAGGCGTACAGCTCGCCGAGCGCCGTCCGGACGCGGGTCCTCGGGTCGGCGATCGCGGCCCACGCTCCAGGGCCGGGTGCGGGTGCATCCCGATCCAGTGCGCCGAGCAGGCGGTGAACAGCTCGGCGTACCCGGGGAAATGGCGATACGCGGAGGCCGGCGACCTCGTCTTCAAGCCGCGCGCGCAGTGGCACACGTTCTGGAACGCCGGCGACACCGCCTGCCGGATCCTCGAGATCATCGCTCCCGGCGGCTTCGAGCAGTTCCTCGCGAGGTCGCGCGCGGCGCCGCGCCGGCCGAGGCGGGCGCGCGCTACGGCTGGAGTTCGACTTGGAGAGCGTCCCGCGCCTGTGCGCGGAGCACGGGCTGACGTTCCCGCTGCCTGCCGGGTAGCAGCGCTTGCCGTCGGCCGGCGCGACGGCCGGATGGCCGACGATCGGCGCGCGCGGATGCCCACCAGCGTAGCGGCGATCCTCGGGCTTGGCGAAGCGCGACCGGCACGCGCTGCCGGCCGGCGCCAGGACGCCGAGCCGCAGGGTTCCCCCCAAAGATGCCGGATGCGCCGCCTTGCAGAGCGCGTCAGCGACGCCGCAGCGCGGCGGCGACGATCCGCGCGGCGATCACCTGCCCGGTGATGTTCAGGTGGATGCCGTCCTCCTCGCGCACGTCCACCACGCGGCCGCGGTAGGGCATCGTCTCGCGGAACCCGTCGGGGGTGAAGACCTGGTCGATTCGCAGCACCGTCACGCCGTCCAGGCCGCGCGCCGCCTGCACGACGGCGACGTTGACGGCGTCGACGAGATCGCGCGGGCCCCTCGTCAGCGGGAGTGTGAGCCACAGGACGCGGGCGCGGCCCGCGCGACGATACGTGCGCATCATCCGGCGGATGCGGCGCGCGTACTCGGCCGTCCAGTCCGCGCCGCAGCACTGCACCTCGACGCCGTCGGGAGCCCGCATCGGGAAGCGGTCGACGATGCCCAGCGAGACGACGGCCGCGGCGTGGCGCGCGCGCCTGCTCTGCGCGCGCGGCAGCGCCGCCCACGGCCCGAACGGCTTGGCGATACCGGTACTGGGGCGGATGTCGCTTTGGACGCGCGCGCCGTCGCCGAGCTCGTCGGCGAGGAAGGTGTCGATCCCCTGCATCGTCGAGTCCCCGGTCACGAGCACCGTCGGCGGGCGGGCGCTCGCGGCGACGCCCGCGCCGACCGCTACCGAACGGCGCACGCGAGCCCCGCGGAAGCGCAGCTCGACGCGCCAGCGCCCGGGCGTCCGCGCGCGAAAGCGGTGCGTCGCGACGGAGGCCGCGCGACGCAGGCGCACCGTCGTGCAGCCGCGCTTGCCGCGCGGCGGCGTGACGCAGACCTGCGGCGTCACGCCGCCGTTGCTCCAGCGGTCGATGACCGAGACGCGGGCGACGGCGCCCGGCGCCAGGCGGCGCGGGACGTTGACCTCCATCCGCGTCCGGCATGACGCCGTGCGCACGCTGTACTCGCCGATCGCGATGCGGCCGTCCGGCAGCGGCGCGATCGCTGCGAATCTGCGCACGAGCCGGTCACAGCGCCAGGTGACGGCCTCGCGCATGATCGTCTCGTCGCTGCTCGACGTCAGCGCTCCGAGCCGGACGAGCCGGCCTCCGACACGCTCGTAGAACGTCACGGGAACGCCGGCAGCGCCGAAGAAGTGCAGGCTGATGACGCCCGCCTGCGTGGCATCGGCCGCGAAGAAGTGGACCTCGACGGGCGGCAGCGGATGGGAGGACTGCGCGGCAGCGCTCGCGCCGCCGAACGCGAGCCCCACGACGGCCGCCGCGATGGCCGCACACCACCATCTGGCGACCCGGCTCACGGCACCCGCCTCAGACCACGCCGACGAGCGCCGCGCACACCCAGTTGCCGGCGCCCCGGCCGCCGTTCCACAGCCGCGCGGCGAGCCGGTCCTGCTCGGCCTTCGCGGCGAGATGAGCATGCGGCGTCGAGCCGCCCAGGCCGCGCCAGGTGTCCGGCATGAACTGGTAGAAGCCGGAGGCGCCCGCGGAATTCGGCGGCAGGTTCTGGCCGCCCGACTCGCACTGCACGATCGGCCACGGGATCGCCCACGGCCCACCGGGGCCGACGGCCCTCAGGGCCCGCGCACGCTGCGCCAGCAGTCGCCTGAGGGCTCGCTGTGCGCGGCGACGGCTGGCGCGCGTACCGCGCAGCAGGGTCGCCCGCGCCCGCCGCGCCGCCGCGAGGCGCACGCGCCGCTCGTGGAGCCCTGCGACGATCGTCGCCAGCGCGGCGTGGCGCCGGCGCACGGCTTCGGCGGCGTCGCGCCGCTGTACCGCCAGGCGCGTCAGCGTGCGGCGCTGCGCCAGCGCGTCGCGGCGCGCGCCCTTCACGGCCGCCAGGATCCGCTCGTCCTGGGCCTGGATGCGCTTGACGAAGTCGACGGTCTCCAGCAGCTGGGCGAAACCGTCGGAGTGCAGGACGACGGTGATGATGTCCGGCCGGCCGCCCGTGTAGCG
Source organism: Solirubrobacteraceae bacterium (assembly GCA_035553935.1). Taxonomy (GTDB): domain Bacteria; phylum Actinomycetota; class Thermoleophilia; order Solirubrobacterales; family Solirubrobacteraceae; genus CADCVQ01. The sequence continues at coordinate 4,359 of DATMJM010000213.1, read as the reverse complement.
CTCGCGCAGCAGCGTCGCGAGCTGCGCGCGCGACTCCTTCAGGCGGGCGCGCAGGCGCAGCGCGCGGTCGCGCTGGCGGTTGCGCCGCCGGACGGTCGAGGCGAGCACCGCCTCGGCGGCGCTCAGCTCGCCGCGCAGGGCGGCGACGCGGCGCTCGAGGATCGAGATCTCGCGCGCCGTCGCGCGCTCGAGGCGGCCGAGCCGGGCCACGGCGCTCGTCAGCGACCGTTCGCGCTCGCGCGAGGAGTCGATCCGGTCGCGCAGTCCGCCCTCGCTTTGCTGCCCGATCGCGGGCACGGTGCCGAGCGCCGCGGCAAGCACGGCGAGGGCGAGAGCGGGAGCACGGAGACGTCGGCGATCCATACGGCGGCGGGCGCCAACGTAGCCCGCCGCCGGCCCGGCGCGAAGCACTGCACGAGGTCATGCGAGCGCCCACGATCGCGGTTGTAGGCGACCGGCGCGGCGCGCGTGGCGCGCGACGGCCGGCGGGCTGTCCCAGCCGTCCCGCATGGCGCTCGCCGGGCGGGCGAGGACGCGCAGCGACAGCTCGGCGCCACGGCGCTCGCCGCCGTCGGGCGTGCGCCGTCAGCTCGAGCGCGCGCCGGAAGTGGGCGGTCGCCTCGTGCAGGGCGTGCTCGTGCGGCGCCTGCAGGCTGGCCTGGCGCCAGCGGCGCACCGACGCCGGCAGCGCGCCGCCGTACTCGAGGTGGCGGGCGACCCGCTCGGGCTCGGCGGCGGCGACGTGCGGGAAGCTCTCCGTCAGGGCGCGCGCGATGCTCAGGTTGTGCTCGCGCAGCACCTGCTTGCCAAGCGAGCTACGCGCGGCCTCCTGCAGCAGCGTGTGGCGCAACGCGTAGCTGCCCGCGCCGGCCGGCATGAAGACGTCCTCCTGGACGAGCCGCTCGCGGCCCCACTCCAGCTCGGAGCGCTCGATCCCGCCGCGCTGCAGCGCGGCGCTCACCGGTTCGATCGCTGAGCGCGCGGCGTCGAGAGCTCGCATGATCTCCCAGCCGCAGCGCACCGCGTCGTCGTCCTGCGCGGCATCCGATCCGAAGAAGATGGCGACGCCGTCGAAGATCCAGGGCTGGACGCGGCCGCGCCGCCGGGCGGCGACTTCGCCGCAGATCGCGGCCAGGCGCGTCGACACGACGCGGCGCTGCTCCGCGTCGAGCTCGGCCAGCGCGGGCGCCTCGGCGAGGTCGCAGAGCAGGAGGCCGCGCAGCGCGACGTGCGAGACCCGCCGGCGGCGTTCGAGCAGCGCGAGCGAGCGTTCGACGACCTCCCCGAAGGTGGGCACCCGGGGGTCGGGCGCGCCGGGCCGCTCGACGTTCGGCTGATCCATCAGCCCGCGCGCGGGCTGCCCAGGCGACCCCATAGCGCCACGAGCACAGCGAAGATGATGGTGATGGTGAGCATGGCCGCAATCCTCGGGCCATGTATCGGCAGCTGGCGCGCGTTCCTACACGGGCGTCGCGCGGGCGTCCGCCCGGCGCAGGAGCCGGCTCAGCGAACGTCGTCCGAGCGGTCTGCGAGCGGTTCGACCGCGGGTGCCTGCAGGACGCTTCCGTCCGGCGCGAAGCGCGAGCCGTGGCAGGGGCAGTCCCACGACTTCTCGGCGCTGTTCCAGCGCACGATGCAGCCCAGATGCGTGCAGCGTGCCGACCGGACGTGCAGCGTTCCGTCGGCAGCTCGGCTGACGGCGAGCTGCGCGCCCTCGACGGAGACGACCTGGCCGTCGCCGGGCGCGAGCTCGTCGGGCCGAAGGTCGTCGCGCTGCGCGATCCGGTCGCCGACGAAGCGCCGCGCGACCGAGAGGTTCTCCTTGATGAACTCCTTGCCGGACGCGGCCGGCTTGACGCGATGCGGGTCCAACAGCTCCGTCCACGGGTTGTCGCGCCCGAGGATCTGGTCGCAGATCACGATGCCGGCCAGCGCGCCGCTGGTCATGCCCCACTTCTGAAACCCGGTGGCGACGTACAGCCGCTCGGACCTGCGGCGAAGCCGGCCGATGTAGGGGACGTGGTCGACCGGGCTGTAGTCCTGTGTCGACCAGTGGTACTCGATCGCGCGCACGTCAAAGCGCTCCCGCGCGAAGCGCTCGAGCGCGGCGTAGTGCGCCTGCTCGTCGTCGTCGGCGCCGGGCTTGTGGCTGTCGCCTTCGAGAACGAGCAGCTCGCCGCCGTCGACCGGATGCTGGCGCACGCTGCGCGTCGGCTCCTCGACGGAGAGGTACATCCCGCGCGGGCACGGCTGGTCGAGCGCCGCGGCGATCGCGTAGGAGCGCGTCGGATGGCACTTGGCGAAGAACCCGCCGCGGTCGACGAACGGCAGCTGCGTCGCGACCACGACGAACGCCGCCCGGACGTCGTGACGCTCGGTCTTGACCACGCAGGGCGCACCTTCCTCGACGTCCAGTGCGCGTGTCTGCTCGAACACGTGGCTGCCGTCCCCATCGACGAGCCGCGCCAGCGCGAGGCAGTAGCGACGCGGGTGAAACTGCGCTTGGTCATCGACGCGCACCGCGGCCTTCACCGGCCATGGCAAGTCGGTCTGCGTCGTGCCCACGGCCGGCAGCCCGGCCTGCTGCTGGGCATCGGTCTCCTGCTCGATCTGCCCGACGTGCGAGTCCTGCTCGGTGTAGGTGTACGCAGCGCGACGCTCGAAGTCGCAGTCGATCGCGTGCTCGTCGACCAGCGTCTCGATCAGCTTCACGGCTGCGAGGTTGGCCTGGGCGTACGCTCGCGCGCCCTCGGCTCCGAACTTCGAGCTGATCGTCTGATAGATCGCGCCGTGCTGGGCGCTGATCTTCGCGGTCGTGTAGCCCGTGGCGCCGAGGCAGACGCTACGCGCCTCCACCACCGCGACCCGCAGTCCCGCCTGCTTCAACAGCAGCGCTGTGCTCAGGCCGGTGATGCCGGCGCCGAGGACCGCGACATCGACGTCGATCTCCCGGTCGACGACGCCGAAGCCGGGATCCTCGGATGTCGCGATCCACAACGACTCATGCGTGCTCCCGGTGATCGCGGCCACCGCCCGCACGTACCCCTGCAGGTGCGGCGGCACACGTCGCCGGCAGCCGCTCCCGGCGCTGTCGGACTGCGCGCGGCGATCGTGTCGTCGACGTGCAGGCCGTCGTCGCCGCTACGTTGCTCGTCGCGTGGCGGCCCGCCCCGACCCGCGGGATCCGGCGCGTCAGACGACCGGCGCCGGCGGCTCCTCCCCGCTCAGCACCGCGATGACGTTGTCCGCGCAGAGCGCCGCCATCGCATCGCGCGTGGCCCGCGTCGCCGAGCCGATGTGCGGCACGAGCACCGTGTTCGGCAGCCTGGCGAGCTCCTCGGGCACCTCCGGCTCGTTCTCGTAGACGTCCAGCCCGGCGGCCGCGAGCGGACCGTCGCGCAGCGCGTCGACGAGCGCCGCGGTATCGACGACGGCGCCGCGGCAGGTGTTGACGAGGACGGCCCCCGGCTTGCACCTCGCGAGCGCCTGCGCGTCGATCATGTGCCTCGTCTCCGGCGTCAGGTTGACGTGCAGGCTCACGAAGTCGCTGACGCCGAGCAGCTCGTCGAGCTCCATCCGCTGCGCGCGGTACCAGGCCGCCACGTCCCCCATCGGCTGCGCATCGGTGAAGACGAGCTTGCAGTCGAAGCCGGTCAGCAGCTCCGCGACGCGCTGACCGATGCGCCCGAAGCCGATCAGCCCGACCGTCGCGCCGCTGAGCTCGCGGCCGAGGAACTGCTCGGGCTCCCAGCCGGTCCACTCGCCGCGGCGGAAGATCGCGTCCGTCTCGACCATCCGCCGCCCGGCCGCCTGCATGAGCGCGACCGCGAGCTCGGCGGTCGCGTTCGTCAGCACCTTCGGCGTGTTCGTGGCGCGCAGTCCGCGCTCGCGGACGGCGTCCGTGTCGATGTTGTCGAAGCCGACGGCGAAGTTCGCGACGATCTTCAGTGACTCGCCGGCACGGTCGAGCAGGTCGCCGCGCACCGGGACCGTGGGATCGGCGATGATCGCCGCCGCGCCGGGCGCATGGGCGTAGAGCCAGTCGCGATCGAAGGGCAGCCCCCCGACCTCGACGTCGAAGCGCTCGCTGAGCCTGTCGAGCCCCGCGGCCGGAAGCGTGCGGGCGACGACGACCTTCACGGCGATCCCGCGGTGTCTTGTGGGCGCATCACGTCATGATGGCGCGACGGCCTGCGTCGCGTCGGATTGCCGTGGGGCGGACCCGCCTCCTACGCCACCGGCCGCGGGGCTCGACAGGCTCAGCGAGCGCTTCGACGTCGAGGTCGGGGGGCTGCCCTTCGATCGCGACTGGCTCTACGCCCATGCGCCCGGCGCGGCGGCGATCATCGCCGATCCCAC
>DATMJM010000212.1:0-3528 GCA_035553935.1 Solirubrobacteraceae bacterium | reverse complement strand
CTCGGCGCAGGCCAGCGGGTCCAGGCCCAGCTCGTCCGCGAGGCCGCCGACGGCGCGCTGCGCCGCGCCGCGGTCCAGCGACACCTCGCCCGCCAGCGGTGCGTCCGTCCCGAGCCGCGGATCATGCAGTCCAGCGGCGGCCTCGCCTCAGCCGCGCTCGCGGCGCGCCACGCGGCGTTCACCGTGCTCTCCGGCCCGGCCGGCGGCGCGGCCGCGGCGGCGCTCGTCGCGCGCCGCAGCGGCCGGGCGGACCTCGTCTGCTTCGACATGGGCGGCACGTCGTGCGACGTCTGCGTCGTCGAGGACGGCAACGTGCGCGAGACCTCTGGCCGGGAGATCGGCGGGCGGCCGCTCGCGCTGCCGATGGTCGACATCCACACGGTCGGCGCGGGTGGCGGCTCGATCGCCTGGCGCGATCCCGGCGGGGCGCTGCGCGCCGGCCCGCGCAGCGCGGGCGCCGATCCGGGTCCTGCGTGCTACGGCCGCGGCGGCGTCGAGCCGACGGTGACCGACGCGAACCTCCTGCTCGGCCGGCTCGGGACGGACGCACCGCTGGCGGGCGAGGTGTCGCTGGACCGCGGCGCGGCGCAGCGCGCCGTCGGCGGCCTCGCGGACGAGCTGGGCCTGGACCCGCTGGCCTGCGCCGAGGGGATCGTGCGGGTCGCGGACGCCGAGATGGTCCGCGCGCTGCGCGTCATGACCGTCGAGCAGGGCATCGACCCGCGCCGCTTCGCGCTCCTGGCCTTCGGCGGCGCGGGCCCGCTGCACGCCGCCGCGATCGCCGACGAGCTCGGCATCGAGACGATCCTCTGCCCGCGCGCATCGGGCGTGCTGAGCGCGCTCGGCTTGGCCGCCGCCGACCGGCGCGCGACCGAGCAGCGCAGCGTGCTGCTGTCCGGTGACGCGCTGACGGACCGCGCCCTGGCCGACGCCCGCGCGGAGCTGGTCGATGCGGCGCGGTCGACGCTCGGCGGCGCCCGCGAGGCGCGGCCGGAGGTCGTCTACGACGTGCGCTACCGCGGCCAGGCGCACGAGCTGACGGTGCGCGGCCTCGACGGCCCGGACGGCCGCGAGCTGCGCGCGGCCTTCGAGGCCCTGCACGAGGAGCGCTACGGCTACCGCGACGCCGAGAGCCCGATCGAGCTCGTGACGGTGCGCGCCACGGCGCGCGTCCCCGGGCCGGACCTCGACCTCGCCGCCGGCGCAGGCGAAGCGGCGGCCGGGGCGCACCGCTCGCACCGGATCGTCGTGTTCGGCGGCGAGGAGCACGACTCGGAGGTCGTGCGCGGCGACCCGGCGCCGGGCGAGGAGATCGCCGGCCCGGCGATCTGGGAGCTGCCGGAGGCGACGCTCGCCGTGCCGCCCGGCTGGCGCGGCGAGGTCGACGACGCGGGCACCGTCGTCCTGCGGCGCGAGGCGCGCGATGGCGCTTGACCCGATCGACCTGCAGGTCGTGACGGGCGCGCTGCGCGCGGCCTGCGAGGAGATGGGCGCCGTGCTCGTGCGCAGCGCCCACTCGGCGAACATCAAGGAGCGCCGCGACTGCTCGAGCGCGCTGTTCGACGCCGCCGGGGAGATGGTCATGCAGGCCGAGCACATCCCGGTGCACCTCGGGGCGATGCCGGCCGCCGTGGAGGCCGTGCTCGGCGAGGACCATTCGGCAGGCCGCCCGTGGATCCTCAACGACCCGTTCCGCGGCGGCACCCACCTGCCCGACATCACGGTCGTCACGCCGGTCCTGCTCGGCGCTCCCGGCGGCGAGCTGCTCGGCTTCGCGGCCAACCGCGCGCACCACGCCGACGTCGGCGGCCGCGTGCCGGGCTCGATGCCGGCCGACTCGACGACCCTGGAGGAGGAGGGCGTCGTGATCGCGCCGCGCGTGCTGGACGACCCGGCTATCGACGAGCTCGTCGCGCGCATGCGCCAGCCCGACCAGCGGCGCGCGGACCTGCGCGCCCAGCTCGCCGCCAACCGGGTCGGCGCGCGGCGCCTCGGCGAGCTCGCGGAGCGGCTCGGCGCCGGCGCGCTGCGCGAGGCGACCGCGGCCGTGCTCGACTACGCCGAGCGGCGCACGCGCGCCTGCATCGCGGCGCTGCCCGGCGGCCCGCGCGAGGCGCGCGACGTGCTCGAGGGCATCGACGGCGAGCTCGTGCTGCAGCTCGTCGCGACCGTCGACGGCGACCGCCTGATCCTCGACTTCGCGGGCAGCGCGGGCCAGCACGGCGGCAACCTCAACTGCCCGCTCGCGGTCACGCGGTCGGCCGCCTACTTCGCGGTGCGCGTGCTGACGGATCCCGACGTGCCGCCGAGCGCCGGCGCCTACCGTCCGATCGAGGTCCGAGTGCCCGAGGGCACGCTGCTCAACGCCCGGCCGCGGGGCAGCGCGGCGCCCGCCGTCGCCGGCGGCAACGTCGAGACGTCCAGCCGCGTGGCGGATCTCGTGCTGGCCGCGTTCGGCCGCGCGCTCGGCCAGGGGACGATGAACAACCTCACCCTCGGCAGCGAGGACTTCACGTACTACGAGACGCTCGGCGGCGGCCAGGGCGCCTGCCCCGACGCCGACGGCCCGAGCGCCGTCCACGTCGCGATGTCCAACACGCTCAACACCCCGGTCGAGGCGCTCGAGCTCGAGTTCCCCCTGCGCGTCGTGCGCCACGCGATCCGCCGCGGCTCCGGCGGCGCCGGCCGCCGCCGCGGCGGCGACGGGCTCGTGCGCGAGATCGAGGCGCTCTCGCCGATGTCCTACGCGCTCATCACCGAGCGCCGGCGCCACGCGCCTCCCGGCGCCGGCGGCGGCGCCCCGGGAGCGGCCGGGCGCAACCTGCTCAACGGCGACGAGCTGCCGGCGAAGGCTACCGGCGAGCTTCGGCCCGGCGACCGGATCGCGCTCGAGACGCCGGGCGGGGGCGGCCACGGAGCGCCGTAGCCGCAGCGCTACGCGCTGCGCGATCGGTCCACCGCACCATCACGATCACCGGCGGGAGGACCGCCGGCACCCGCGACCGCACCGGCCGCGGCGTCACCGCCGATGTCGCCGAAGAGCCAGGCGAGCGTCGCGGCGCGAACGGGACCGATTCCCGGTACCCCGCGGAGTGCCTCGGGATCGGCCGCGAACACGTCCGGCAGCGATCCGAAGTGCTCGAGCAGCCGCCTCGCACCGACCGTCGAGATCCCCGGCAGGCATGTCAGCACATCCTCCGCAACCCGCACGCGGTCGCTGGTCGGCCGGCGCACGCGCGGCCGTCCGCGCGCCTCATGCGGCGCTCGCCCCTCCAGGCGCGACAACCGCGCAAGCCACGACGCCGTCTCGGGTGCGTCCCGCCGCACGCCGGAGCCGTGGAGCGACCGGTCCGCTCGGGGCGCACGACGGCCGGCCAGATCCGAGGTTCAACCGCGCGCGCGGCGGGTAACGTTCGCGCGTGACCGTCTCGGTCTACGTTCTCGTCGCCGCCGGCCTCGCGCTCGCCCTGCTCGCCGCAGCGCTGCTGCCGCCACCCGCGCGCCCGGCGGAGGAGGATGCCGGCATCG
>DATMJM010000211.1:0-3492 GCA_035553935.1 Solirubrobacteraceae bacterium | reverse complement strand
CACTACGTGGCGACGGCAGGGCTGAGGGAGAGTTCGCCCGGACCCGGCGACGCGCGCCATCGCGAGCGGCGCGTGCCGCTACGTGAACAGCGTGCAGTCCGGCGCCGAGCGCGGCGACGGCCGGGCGCGCCGCTCGCCGTCGAGCGAGAAGACCGAAGCGGCAAGCCGGCGACGATGGCCGGTTGCGCCGCGATTGCCGAGATCCTCATCGCATGCGGCGGGCGCGTAGGACCGGCAGCGGCCGGGCGCTATTGGCGACCCGCGTCGCACAGGCCGGCGGCGCGGGGGGCGAACTTCTCGAACACGCGCGCGAGCGTCGCGATCTCCTCGTAATCGAGCTGATCGAAGAACGCCGCCTGGACCGACGCGAAGTGCGTCGCCTGCGCGGCGATGACGAGCTCGAGGCCGGTCTCGCTGAGCTGCGCGTGGACGGCGCGTGCGTCGTGCGGGCACGCGCGGCGCGCGACGAGCCCGCGCGCCTGCAGGCTGTCGATGATCCGCGACACGCGGCTGAGGCTCAGGCCCGAGGCACCGGCGAGCGCGGTCAGGTGCAGCGAGCGGTCGTCGGCCGCGGCAAGGCGCGCGAGCAGCTCCAGCGCGCTGAGGCTCAGGCCGTGCTGCGCCGTGAGCTCGGCGTCCAGCGCACGAATGAGCTGCTTGTGCGTCTCGAGCAGGCCGATCCACGCATCGGCGTGCGTCTCCGTCCAGTGCGAAAGGCCGTTTGCGTCCGTCTCGTACGAGGAACTGCAAGCAACACCTGGCTGTCGCGTCTTGTCGATCATGGCCGCCTGCGCCAGGATAGCGCAACAACTTGCCCGCGCAACTATCTTCGCTATGCTTGCCCTAGCAAGCAATCCGTTCGTCTCAGGAGGCATCACATGAGCACCGCAACCATCGCCCCGACCGGCATCTGGACCGTCGACGCATCGCATTCGAAGGTCGGATTCGCCGTCAAGCACATGGGCATCGCCACCGTGCGGGGTGAGTTCAAGGAGTTCGAGGGCGCCTTCGAGATCGGCGAGGACCTCTCTCAGAGCCGCGCCTGCGGCCGCGTCAAGGCATCCTCCGTCGACACGAACGAGCCGGCCCGCGACGAGCATCTGCGGTCCGCCGACTTCTTCAACGCCGCGACGCAGGGCGATCTCGTCTTCGAGTCCACCGCCATCGAGCAGGTCGACGACCAGGCGCTGCGCATCTCCGGCAACCTGACGATCAACGGCATCACGCGCGAGGAGACCTTCCACGCCGAGCTGCAGGGCACCGACACCGACCCGTGGGGCAACGAGCGCGTCGGCCTCGAGGTCACCGGCCAGATCTCCCGCGGCGACTACGGCATGAAGTTCAACCAGCTCCTCGGCAGCGGCAACACGCTCGTCGGTGACAGGGTCAAGATCGCCCTCGACATCTCCGCGGTCAACGCGTCGTAGCCCCCGAGCCACTCCTCGAGACCGTGATCCGGCGGCGACATCTCGCCGCCGGCTCTCGTTGCAGGCAGACTGTCGCGCGATGAACTCGCCGCTCGTCATCCAGTGCGCGATCACCGGGTCGATCGACCCCGACCCCGAACGGCGGCCGAACCTCCCCGCGACGCCGGAGGCGATCGTCGCCGAGGCGCTCGCCGCCTGGCGCGCCGGAGCGGCCGTCGTGCACCTCCACGCGCGGCGGCCCGACGGCACGCCCACCCAGGACCGCGAGTCCTACCGCGCGCTCGTCGACGCGCTGAGCGAGGCCGGCTGCGAGGCGATCGTCAACCTCTCGTGCGGCAGCGCCGGTGGCCGTGCCGTGCGCGACGAGCGCCTCGGTCCGCTCGAGCTCGCGCCAGAGATGGCGAGCTTCGACTGCGGCTCGATCAACTTCCGCGAGCAGCTGTTCGAGGGCGACCTGCCGTTCCTGCGCCGGATGGCGCACAGGTTTCGCGCCGGCGGGGTGCGCCCGGAGGTCGAGTGCTTCGACACCGGGCACGTGGGCCTCGCCCTGCAGCTGCGCGACGAAGGGCTGCTCGACGACCCGATGGTCATGCAGTTCGTGCTCGGGGTCCCCGGCAGCGGCGTGCCCGCGACGGTGGCGATGATCGAGCACCTGCGAGCGATGGTCCCGCGCGACTGGCCGTGGTCGGTCTGCGCGATCGGCCGTGCCCAGCTCGCCCTGAACACGTACTGCATCATCGCGGGCGGCCACGTCCGCACCGGGCTCGAGGACAACCTGTGGTATCGCCGCGGCGAGCTCGCCACGAACGCGATGCTGGTCGAGCGGATCGTGCGGATCGCGGGCGAGCTCGACCGGCCGGTCGCCACGCCGGACGAGGCGCGGGCGATCCTCGGCGTCTAGCCGGTCAGTTCCTGCGCAGCAGCCCCTTGATCTTGCCGGCGATGCCGCCGACGGCCTCCTTCGCCTTCCCGGAGGCGCGATCGACCTTGCCCTCGTCCTTGAGCTCCTCGTCGCCCGTCAGGTCGCCGACCGCCTCCTTCGTGCGCCCCTTGGCCTCGTCCACGTTTGCGTCAGACATGCGTGTTCTCCCTTCCCCGCGGTTGCACGGCTACCACCCGTGACCGTACTCGACGCAGCGGCGTGGAACCACCCTGCGGAGATATTGGTCGGTCTGCCTAGACTTGGGCCGTGCTCTGGACCGCGACCAACAGCGAGGGCTACGAGGCGCCTGCCGCCCTCGCGACGGACGTCGTCGTGCTGACCGCCCGCGACGGGCGCCTGCTCGCGCTCACCGTCGCGCGCGACGGTGGCGCGGAGTGCGCGCTGCCCGGGGGCTTCGTCGGCGCCGGCGAGCGCCCGCTGGACACGGCGCTGCGCAAGCTCGGCGAGAAGACCGGTCTCGGGACGCCCTACGTCGAGCAGCTCGGCGCCTTCGCCGATCCCGGCCGCGATCCGCGCGGCTGGATTCCCTCGATCGCCTATCTCGCGCTCGTGCCGCCGGCGACCGAGGCGCCCGATCCCAGCGCGCAGTGGATCGCGGCGCGCGAGCCTCCTGCGCTGGCCTTCGACCACGGCGACGTCCTCGCCGCCGCGGTCGACCGCCTCGAGGGCAAGCTCTGGTGGTCCAACGTCACCGTCGGCATCCTGCCCGGCTCCTTCGCGCTCAGCGACGCGCGGCGCGTCTACGAGGCGATCGCCCAGGTGCGCTACGACCCGGCGACGTTCGGTCGCGACCTGAAGGCGACCGGCCTGATCGAGCCCACCGGCGAGCTGCGCACGACCGGCCCCGGCCGGCCGGCGGCGATGTACCGCTTCGCGTCGGACCGTCCGATGTGGGGCGCCGGAAGGCGCAAGCGCATCGCCGCGATCGTGTGACGTCGACGGGCGGCGCCCGCCGATCGGGCAACATGATGGGGATGGGCGGCGGGATCGAGATCGAGCGCAAGTTTCTCCTCGACGGTCTGCCGGCGACGATGCGCGACGCCCGGCGCGTGCCGATCCGCCAGGGATACCTCGCGCTCGACGGCGACACGGAGGTGCGCGTGCGGATCACGCCGAACGCGG
>DATMJM010000210.1:0-6470 GCA_035553935.1 Solirubrobacteraceae bacterium | reverse complement strand
CGTACGGGTAGTGCGTGCAGCCGAGGATCGCGGTGTCCACGCCGGCCTCGCGCAGCGGCGCGCAGTACGTGCGCGCGAGCACGACGTCGTCCTCGGTGATCGGCGCGCCGTCCTGGGAGATCCGCGCGAGCTGCGGACACGGAACGCTCGTGAGCCGCACGAGCGGATCGGCCGACAGCACCGCGCGCTCGTAGGCGCCGCTCGCGATCGTCGCCGGCGTCGCGAGCACGCCGATGCGCCCGTTGCGCGTCCGCGCGACCGCGAGGTTGGACTCCGGGCCGACGACCCCGATGACGTCGACCCCGTGGCCCTGCCCGGCCACGTAGGCCGTGAGGTCGGCCAGCGCGCTCGACGTCGCCGAGTTGCACGCGACGACGATGAGCTTCGCGCCGCGCTCGAGCAGCACGTCGGCGATCTGCCGGCTGAAGGCCCGCAGCTCGGCGGGCGTGCGATCGCCGTAGGGAAAGCGCGCCGAGTCGCCGAGGTACAGGAAGTCCTCCTGCGGCAGCGCGACGAGCAGCTCGTGCAGCACGGTCAGCCCGCCGACGCCGGAGTCGAAGACGCCGATCGGGGCGGTGGCCTGCGGAGCGGTCGGCACGGGGCGCCATGTTCGCAGAGGCGTCCCGCCGGCCGCCGCTTGCAGGTCGGGCGCTACGGCTTGCCCTTGCCGACCGACTCGATCGTCGCCTTGAGCTTGTCGGCGATCTCCTGCGCGAGGCCGCCGCCGTCCTTCATCCCCTTCGCGGCGAGGACGACGCCGGACAGCAGCGCCGCGAGCAGGAGCATGAGCCCGACGTACTCGACGGTTCCCTGCCCCCGTTGATCGCTCACGAGGCGAGCGAGGTGTGCGTGGATCCAGCCCATCGTTGAATACGGCATGTGCGGCCTCCAGAGCGGACGTGGTGTGCCGCACCGATGCTGCGCCGGATCGCGTGACGGCTCTACGCGCGTCTGTCAGAAATCGGTGCAGAAGCTGTGCCGGGGCCGCCCGCTATACACTCCCGCCGAGCGCCGGCCCGCTCCCCTACGCGGCGCCTCTCGTCATGACCGGACTGATGCAACGCATCTTCCGCCGCCGCTCCTCCGGCTCTCGAAGCCGCGGAGCGGGCGGCCTGCTCGGCCGACTTCCGTCCGGCAAGCTGTTCGGGCGCGCGCGCGTCGACCGCCTGCCATGGGGCAAGAAGGCCGTGCCGCCGGCTGCCGGCCAGGACCTGCAGGCGACGCAGGAGACGCAGGTCGTCGTCCAGCAGGGCCCGGACGCGCAGACGAGCTTCCGCGACCGCGGCAGGCTGCGCCGGCGCCTGCGCTTCCTGCGCCGGGCGCGCGAGCTGGCCTTCCGCGACATCGGGGGCCTCATGTTCGACATGCGCCGTTTCGGCCGCGACCGGCCCGACCTCGTCGAGGCGAAGATCGCCGCGCTCGCCGCGGTCGACCGGGAGCTGCGCGCGCTCGAGCGCATCCTCGACGACCGCCGACCGCTGCACGAGCTGCGCGAGCCCGGTATCACATCCTGCGCGCGCTGCGGCGCGCTGCACGCCAGCGACTCGAACTTCTGCCCGCACTGCGGCCTGCAGGTCGGCGGCCCGCGCGCGATGGGCGAGGTCGGCGGCGCGATCGCCGCGCCGCCGCAGCCGCCGCCGGCGCCGCTCGCACAGCCGGCCGCACAGGCGCCGCAGCCCGCGCCGCCCGCGGCACGCCGCCCGCCCTCGTCGACGACCTCGCAGCCGACCGAGACGATGAGCCCGCCGCGCGCGCCCGACGGCGGCGCGCAGTCGTGAGCGCTCAGCCGCCGGCCCGCCACGACGAGCTTCCGCCGCCCGGCTCGATCCGCTGCCCGCGCTGCTCGGCCACCCTCGGCCCCGACCAGGACTGGTGCCTGGAGTGCGGCGCGCCTGCGCGCACCCGCCTGGCGCCGACGCCCAACTGGCAGCTGCCGACCGCCGCGATCGGCGCGATGGTGCTGGTCGCGGGCGCACTGCTCGCCTTCGCCTTCGTGGAGCTGACCGGCGACGACGGCACGCCGGCGGGCACCACGCCGACCGCCGTCGTGCAGACGGCGCCCCCGCCGGCCGTCGTGGCGCCGCCCGCCGTCACCGCGACGACGCCGACGCCGCTGCCGACCGCAACGACCACCGCCCCCGCCGGTCCGGCCGCTCCGGCCACCACGGTCCCCGGTCAGCCGGCGGCGCCGCCGGAGGCGACGACGAGCACGACCCCGGCGCGAACGAACACCGCACCTGACGCGCGCGACCCGTAGGAGCCTCCCGCTCGCGGGGCTACGCCAGCGCCGGCCAGTAGCTGCCCGCCAGCCGCTCCAGGGCCGACAGCGCCAGCTGATCGATCGCGACGACCGGCGGCGGCGCGTCGCCGGCAACCGTCTCGAGCGTCGCGACGACGCAGCGCGACAGCGCTTTGAGGTCGTAGCCGCCCTCGAGGACGATCCCGAGCGGCACGCCCAGCTGCGCGGCGCAGTCGCGCATGTGCGCCGCCATCCCGACGTAGCCGGCATCCGTGACGACGCAGGAGGCCAGCGGGTCCTCGGCGTGCGCGTCGTAGCCGGCGGAGATCAGCAGCAGGTCCGGCTCGAAGGCCTCGGCCAGCGGCCGCACGACGTGCGCGACGTGCGAGAGGAAGATCTCGTCGCCGGATCCGCCGGGGACCGGCAGGTTGACCGTGAAGCCCTCGCCGGCACCCGTTCCCACGTCCCGCGCAGGGCCCGTGCCGGGGTAGAGCGGCGACTGGTGGATCGAGCAGAACAGCACGTCGTCGCGGGCGTGGAAGATGCGGTTGGTCCCGTTGCCGTGGTGGACGTCCCAGTCGAAGATCATCACGCGGCGCGCGCCGTGCGCGTCGATCGCGTGCTGTGCGCCGATCGCGACGTTGTCGAACAGGCAGAAGCCCATCGCCTTCGCGGGCTCGGCGTGGTGGCCCGGTGGGCGGTGCAGCGAGGCGCCCGCGGGAGCGCGCTCCGGCCCGAGCAGCGCGTCGACGAGCGCGACGCAGCCGCCGGCCGCGTGCAGCGCGGCCTCGAACGACCGCGCGCTGACGAGCGTGTCCATGTCGATCATCCCTCCCCCGCGCCGGCACAGCGCCTCGATGCGCTCGATGTGGGCCGGCGGGTGCAGCGCCGCGATCGACTCGCGCGCGGCCGCCGGTGACAGCCGCACGTCCCAGCCCAGCCAGTCGCGCTGCTCGAGGGCCTGCGTGACGGCGGCGATCCGGCGGGCGTTCTCCGGGTGCGCCCCCGTGTCGTGCTCGAGCGACGAGGGATGGTGAAAGAGGACCGGCGCAGGCATCGGAGTACGGTACCCCGCCTGTGGCCGCAGAACCGGTGATCCCAAGCGACCTCGCGGTCGTCGGAGCCGGCGCGGCCGGGCTCTACGCCGCGCTTTCGGCCGCGTCGGCCGGCGCGTCGGTGACGCTCGTCTCCGCCACGCCGCTGGCGCAGACCGCCAGCTACTGGGCGCAGGGCGGGATCGCCGCGGTGCTCGCCGTCGATGATTCCTTCGAGCGCCACCTCGCCGACACGGAGGCCGCGGGGCGCGACCTCGTGCGCCGCGCGGCGGCGCAGGTTCTCGTGCGCGAGGCGCCGGGCTGCGTGCATCACCTCGAGCGCATGGGGGTGCGCTTCGACGCCGACCGCCGCGGCGTCCTCGCGCTCGGCCTGGAGGGCGGCCACTCCGTCCGCCGTGTCGTGCACGCCGGCGGCAGCGCGACGGGCAGGCGCGTCGTGCGCCAGCTGTCGGCGCTCGTCGTCGACGAGCCGCGGATCACGGTCCTCGAGGGCGCCCGCGCGACCGCCGCCTGGATCCGCGACGGCCGCTGCGCCGGCGTCGCGCTCGAGCACGGGCGCGCCGTGGCCGCGCGGGCGACGATCCTCGCTACGGGCGGCGCCGCAGCGCTGTGGTCGCGCACGACGAACCCGCCGGGCTCGCTGGGGATCGGGATGTCGATCGCGCACGCCGCGGGGGCCGATCTCGCCGACCTCGAGTTCCTCCAGTTCCATCCCACCGCCGTGACCGGGGTCGCCGGCCGTGAGGGCTTTCTCGTCACGGAGGCGATCCGCGGCGAGGGCGCGACGCTGCACGGGCCCGACGGCGAGCGCTTCATCGAGGAGCTCGCGCCGCGCGACGAGGTCGCGCGGGCGATCGCGGCGCTGCTGCAGCGCTCGGGCGCCACATCGGTCGGCCTCGACATGCGCGGCGTCGACCCCGCGCTCTTTCCCAACGTCGTCTCGGCGCTGCAGGACGCGGGCCTGGATCCGACGCGCGAGCCGATCCCCGTCTCGCCCGCGGCGCACTACATGATGGGCGGCGTCGTGACCGATCTGCACGGGCGCACGAGCGTGCGCGGGCTGTACGCGGTCGGGGAGACCGCCTGCACCGGATTGCACGGCGCCAACCGGCTGGCCTCCAACTCGCTCAGCGAGTGCTTCGTGTACGGCGCGCGCGCCGCACGGGCCGGCCTCGACGAGCCGGCGCCCGCGGCGGACGCGGGCTCACCGCCGCCGGCACCCGCGCTGCAGCGTCCCGCGCGATCCACGCAGGAGGCGCTGTGGCGCGATGCGGGGATCGTGCGCACGCGCGACGGCCTCGAGCGCCTCGGCAGCGACCCGCACCCGCTCGCACGGCTCGTCGCGGCGTGCGCGCTGCGGCGCGAGGAGAGCCGCGGCGCGCACCAGCGAGCCGACTTCCCGAGCGTCGATCCCGCGCTCGACCATCGCCACAGCGTGGTCGGCGCCGACGAGCGGCCGAGCATGCCGCGCTGGACTTGACACGCAGTCAAGCTTAATGCGAACTCAACATTCGCACGGTTCTTACCTTCATACGAGCACGCCAGACTGCCGCGCTGCCTGCCGTATCGAGGAAAAGGAGATCCCGCACCCATGTATCAGTTCAGCCGCGCGATCTATCGCGAGCTCTCGCCGCTGATCGACAGCTCGCGCGCGCGGGACGGCCACGCCGACGTGCTGCGCTCGTGCGAGGCCACGATCGAGCGCCTCGCCACCGATCGCCACTATTTCGCCCGGCCGGCGCGCACGCTCTTCAACGACATCCGCACGAACTTCCCGATCGCGATGCAGCCGCGTGTCTGGCAGGTCGTCGACGCCTACGTCCGCGCGGCCCAGGAGTGGCTCGCAAGGCAGCCCCAGCACGGCTACGACATCAACGGCAACCCGCTCGAGTGCCGCGCCACGACGCGCCGCGGGACGCCCTGCCAGCGCATGCCGCTCGCCCACAACGGCTACTGCCCCTCTCATCAGCACCTCGCCGAGACCGAGGAGATCATCGCCGAGATCGAGCAGCGGATCGCGGCCTGACGGTCGCCCGCCGGGATTCCGGCCGACCCGACCGACGCGCAGCCGCGGGCACGGAACTTCGGCTTAACTAGGGCGATGCCCCCGCTGGCGCTGCCCGATCCCCCGCTGAGCGACGGCTCGATCGCGCTGCGGGGCTTCGAGGGCGACGACGTCGAGGCTCTCGTGGCGGCGCTGCAGGACCCGGAGATCCCGCGCTGGACGCTCGTCCCGAGCCCGTATGGCGTCGCGGACGCGCGCGCCTACATCCGCTACGTGAACGCCGGTCGAGCGGCGGGCACCCGCCTCGCGCTGGCGATCGTCGCGGCCGGCGAGCCGCGGTCGCTGCTGGGCTCCGTCGCGCTCAACCCGATCGACTGGCGGCAGGGCGCCGCCGACGTCGGCTACTGGCTGGCCGCCGGCGCCCGCGGCCGCGGCGCGGCGACGCGCGCCGTCGAGCTGCTCGCACGCTGGTCGCTCGAGACGCTGGGCCTGCGGCGCCTCGAGCTGCGCGCGCAGGAGGACAACCACGCCTCGCGGGCGGTCGCCGCACGCGCCGGCTTCACCCCCGTCGCGGCGCCGCTCATCCGGCGGCCGGAATGCGATCACCTGCCCGACGTGTACTTCGCCCGCGAGCGCGGCTGAGCGCCGATGCTGCTCGGCGTCGACGTCGGCGGGACGTTCACCGACGCGGTGCTCGCGACCGGCGGCCGGCTCGTCACCGCGAAGGCGCCGACGACGCCCGGAGACCAGTCGGAGGGCGTCATGGCCGCGGTCGGCGCGGCGCTGCGGCGGGCGGGCGCGCACGCAGCCGACGTCGCGGCGTTCGCGCACGGGATGACGGTCGCGACGAACGCGCTGCTCGAGGGCCGCGGCGCGCGGACGGTGCTCGTCGCGACCGAGGGCTTCACCGACGTCGTGGAGCTCGGGCGCCAGGCGCGCGCGGACCTGTACCGCCTCTGCGCGGCGCGGCCGGCGCCGCTCGTGCCGGTCGGGCGGCGGGTGGCGGCGCCCGAGCGCTGCGGGCCCGAGGGCGTCCAGCGCGTCCTGGAGGACCCGCGCGCCGTCGCGCGGGCGGTCGCGGCGCTGGAGCCCGAGGCGGTCGCCGTGGTGCTGCTTCACGCCTACGCCCATCCTGCGCACGAGCAGGCGATCGCCG
Source organism: Solirubrobacteraceae bacterium (assembly GCA_035553935.1). Lineage (GTDB taxonomy): Bacteria > Actinomycetota > Thermoleophilia > Solirubrobacterales > Solirubrobacteraceae > CADCVQ01. Next base: position 15 of record DATMJM010000210.1, on the reverse strand, counting down.
GCGCCCTGGCGCGAG
>DATMJM010000209.1:0-4689 GCA_035553935.1 Solirubrobacteraceae bacterium | reverse complement strand
GTCAACGTCTCGAACGTCTGCATCGTCGGCTGCGCGTTCTGCGGCTTCGGCCAGGGCCGGCGCTCGCCGAGCGCCTACGAGCACGACCGCGAGGAGTTCGTGCGCCGCATCCGCGAGGCGCTCGACTTCGGGGCGACTGAGATCTGCATGCAGTCGGGCATCCATCCCGACTGGACGGTCGAGGACTACGAGGGGTGGCTGGCGCTCGCGAGGCAGACGGCGCCCGGGCTGCACCTGCACGCCTACTCGGCGATGGAGGTCGCGCACATGTGCGACACGAGCGGCCTGTCGCCGCAGGCGGTCTTCGAGCGCTTGCGCGCCGCAGGACTGGGCTCGACGCCCGGCACCGCCGCCGAGGTCCTGCACGACGGCGTGCGCGAGCGCATCAGCCCCAACAAGCTCCCGGTCGCGCGCTGGGTGCAGATCATCGAGGCCTCGCACCGCGCGGGGCTGCGCTCGACGGTAACGGTCATGTTCGGTCACATCGAGGAGCCCTGGGAGCTGGCCGAGCACATGCGCGTCGTGCGCGAGCTGCAGGAGCGCACGGGTGGGTTCACCGAGTTCGTGCCGCTGAGCTTCATCCCGTTTCACACGTTGCTCGGGCGCACCCACGGCGTGCAGGAGATCTCGCGCGAGGAGAACCTCAAGCACACAGCCGTGTTCCGGCTCGCGCTCGGGCGCAGCATCCGAAACCTCCAGGCCAGCTGGGTGAAGATGGGGCTCGACGCGGCGACGGAGGCTCTGCGCTGGGGCGTCAACGACCTCGGCGGCACGCTCATGGAGGAGAACATCAGCCGTCTGGCGGGCAGCTACCACGGCGTCCGGCTCGAACCGGCCGATCTCGTCGCGGCCGCCCACCGCGCGGGCCGCCCCGCCGCCGAGCGCACGACGCTGTATGAGATCCGGCGCGGCTTTCCGTTGCACGCCGCCGCGGCGTAGGCCGCATCGATCTCACGTGCGCTGCGGCGCAGGCTTGATGTTCTGATTGCCGCGAAAGACGTTATCGGGGTCGTAGCGCCGCTTGATCGCGGCCAGCCGGGCGTACTTCTCGGCGCCGAACGCCGCCCGCACGCGCTCCTCGCCCTCGTCGCCGATGAAGTTCAGGTACACGCCGCCGGAGGCGAACCGTGCGACGTCGTCGCGAAAGGCCTTCGCCCAGCCGATCACGCGGTCGTCGTCGGCGGGGTCCTCCCACAGCGCGAACGGGTGCACGACCCAGGTCGCGTCGCGCTGCGTCAGCGGCGTCTCGTCCTCGCCGACCCTCGCGACGGCGCCGCCCCACGGGACGATGAACGACTGCGCGGGCCCCGGAGTGGGCGTCCTGAGCGAATGCTCGTGGATCATGTCGATCGCCTCGTCGCCGACGACGTGCAGGTACTCCGCCGTCCACCAGTTGCGGTAGCCCGGCGGGTCGTCGATCGAGCACTGGAAGTCGGTGTACGGCACCACGCCGACGAGGTCGGCCCGCGGGCCGAGCGCGCGGAACGGGGCGATCACCCGCTCGCCCTCGTCGACCGGCCCTGTCCAGCAGAGCACGAGCGCGCAGACGAGCCGGTCGTGCAGCTCGGCCGGCAGCTCGTCGTCGACGGGCACGGTCAGGTAGCCGATCGCGGGGCCGAGCTCCGGCGGCGCATCGGCCATGACGTCGCGCGTGAGGCGCAGCAGGTCGCGGCCGCGATCTGCGTCGTACAGCAGCAGCCCGGCGAGCACGTCGGGCCCGACCGGATGCAGGCGGAACTCGAAGGCGGTGGCGACGCCGAAGTTGCCGCCGCCGCCGTGCAGCGCCCAGAACAGGTCTGGGTGCTCGTCGGCGCTCGCCGTGACCAGCTCGCCATCGGCGGTCACGAGCTCGACGGAGAGGAGGTTGTCGCACGCGAGCCCGTGCCGGCGCTCGAGCCAGCCCGACCCACCGCCGAGCGTCAGCCCGGCGACGCCGGTCGTCGAGACGCGCCCGCCGGTGGTGGCGAGCCCGTGCGCCTGCGTGGCGCGATCGACGTCTGACCACGTGCAGCCGGCGCCCACGCGCGCGGTGCGCGCGACGGGGTCGACCTCGACGCCCTTCATCGGCCGCACGTCGATCACGAGGCCGTCGCACAGCGACACGCCGGCGACCGAGTGCCCGCCGGCGCGGACGGCGATCTCGAGTCCGTGCGCGCGGCCGAAGCGCAGGGCCGCGACCACGTCGGCAGGGCTCGTGCATTGCGCGATCAGCGCCGGGCGCCTGTCGATCATCGAGTTGAAGATCGTGCGCGCCTCGTCATATCGGTCGCTGCCGGGCCGCAGCAGCGTGCCGGCGAAGATCCGGGTCAGATCGCTCGTATCAAGGTCGAGCCCGTCAACCACCATGTCAGCCATGTCTGCCTCCGATCGTGTGGAGGCAGCCTCGCGGCCGCGGCCGGCCACGGCTTCGCCTGTCTTCGCCATCTTCGGTCATGGCCGGATCCGGCCATGACCGTGCTGCCTCAGATCAGCTGGTTGGTGAGCGCCTCGGCGACGGCGGCCGAGCGAGAGGGGCAGCGCAGCTTGGCGAGGATGTTCGCCACGTGGCGATGCACGGTGTGCTCGCTGAGCACCAGCCGCTCGGCGATCGCGCGGTCGCTCATCCCCTTGGCCACGAGCCGCAGGACCTCGCACTCGCGCGGCGTCAGCGCCGGCGCCGAAGCCGCGCGCGTGGCGCGCCACTCCTGCTCCAGCGCCTCGATCCGGGTCACGGCGTGGACGGCGCCGATCCGGCGCAGCGTGTCCGCCGCCGCCCGCAGCTCGCGAACTGCGTCCCGCGGCCGGTCGGTCGCGGCGAGCGCACAGGCCAGCCCCGCGCGCGCCGTCGCCGCCTCGAACGGCGCCCCGCTGCGATGAAACAGCCGCGTCGCGTCCTCGAACGCCGCGCGCGCCGACTCCGGCTCGCCGCGCGCGGAGGCGACGACGCCGGCGGCGTACCGCGCCGCTCCGCGCAGCGGCTCGGTGCCCAGCAGCCCTGCGAGCTCGTCGAGCTCCGCGGCGCTGACCGCCGCCCGCTCGACCTCGCCGGCCGCGACCTGCGCCCGCACGAGCAGCTCGACGCCGGGCGCCCGGATGGTGCGGGCGTGCGCGGGCGTCTCGCGCAGGTACTGCTCGGCGCGGTCGCGTGCCCCGGCCGCGTCTCCGCGATCCAGGCACACCTCGCCGAGCCCGAGCAGGGCGAGGGGGTGCTCGGCCACCTCGTCGAAGATCGCCTGCGCGTCGTCATGCCGCCCCTGGCGGCGGCGCAGCTCACCGAGGCGCACGACGGCCTCGGCGGCCATCGGCGGCCGCAGCTCCGCGAGCCGGCCCACGCAGGCGACCAGCTCCTGCTCGGCCTGCCGCCAGGTGCCGCGCCACATCAGGACGCCGGCGTAGTGCGCGCGGCAGACGCGGTTGAGGAACTCCACCTCCATCCGTTCCGACCACTCCTCGAGGCGACGGCACCACTGCCCGGCGCGGCTGTAGTCGCGGACCTGCTCGCAGGCCTGGATCAGATAGCAGCACGCCCAGCCGACCGCCCACGTCTCGCGGAACTCGCCGCCGAGCGCCGCGGCCACCGACTCGTCCAGCCGCGCCATGCCCGCCTCGACGTCACCCTCCGCCACGCGCGCGGCGCCGTCGCTGGCGAGTCCCATCATCTGCAAGTCCACGAGCCCGAGGCGCTCCCCGAGCTCGACGGCCTGCGCGCCGAGCTCGCGGGCGGCGGACGTGTCGCCGGCGTACAACAGCTTCTCCGCCTCGTGCACCCACAGCCAGCCGTGCTCGGCTCCGGGCTCGAGTCCCTCCAGCAGCCGGCGGGCGCGACCCAGCCAGCCCTGGGCCACCGCCAGCTCGCCACGGAAGTCGACGTGGTCGGTGCCCAGCCACGTCGCCATCCGCGCGGCGCCCCGCCGATCTTCTGCCACCCGGTACAGGGCGTACGCGCGCTCGCGCGCCGCGAACGTCGCCTCGGCGTCGTTCAGCCACCACGCCGCCCAGCTCAGGCCCTCCAGCGCCTCAGCCGTCGGCGCTTCGCCGGCCGCCGCCTCGAAGAGCGCGCGCGCGAGCTGCCAGTCGCCGCGACCGAGCGCCGCTCGCGCGGCGGCCAGGTCGGCGGCGGGCGCGACCGGCGTGTCCGAGGGCCCGCTCACGATCGTCCATCATCGGCCGCCGCGCGTCGCCGTGTCAACTTCGGTTCCCGGCTGGCTAACCTCACCGGATGGTAGACCCGGAGAAGATCACCGCCGAAGGGCTCGCCGCCCTGCGCGCGGAGATCAAGGAGCTCGAGACGCGGGGACGCGCGCGTATGGCCGAGCGCATCAAGGCCGCGCGCGAGCTCGGTGACCTCAAGGAGAACGCCGAGTACCACATCGCCAAGGAGGAGCAGGCGCACCTGGAGACGAAGATCCAGCGCCTCAACCAGCGCCTGCGCGCAGCTCGCGTCGTGGAGGAGGACCTCGCGCCGGGCGTCGTCGGCTTCGGGTCGAGCGTCGGCGTCGTCGACGAGGTCTCCGGCCGCGCGATGGATCTCACGCTCGTCGGCCCGACCGAGGCCGACCTGAAGAAGGGGCGGCTGTCGTTCGAGTCGCCCGTCGCGCAGGCGCTGGTGGGCGCGCGCGCCGGCGAGACGGTCACCGTCGAGACGCCGGGCGGCGATCGCCGCTATCGCGTCGACCGCGTCGGCTGAGGACCCGCGCAGAGGCGCAGCGC
>DATMJM010000208.1:0-8011 GCA_035553935.1 Solirubrobacteraceae bacterium | reverse complement strand
AAGCTCGTGCCGACGATCGTGACGCCGAGCGTCCCGCCCAGGACGATCATCATCGCCGCCGGGTTGAGCACCGCCATGATCGGCGCCACGATGGAGGGTGCGCCGATCATGGCGGTGCTCAACCCGGCGGCGATGATGATCGTCCTGGGCGGGACGCTCGGCGTCACGATCGTCGGCACGAGCTTCGATCGCATCAAGGCGATCCCGACGCTCTTCATGAAGGTCTTCAACGCCGAGGTGCTCGACCTGCGCGCGCGCGTCGGCGAGCTCGTCGGCTTCGCCGAGAAGGCGCGCCGCGACGGCCTGCTGGCGCTCGACGACGAGCTGACGACGGTGCACGACGAGTTCATGCGCCGCGGCCTGCAGCTCGTCGTCGACGGCACGGACCCGGACATGGTCGCCGAGGTGCTCGACTCGGAGGTCGAGTCGATGGCCCGCCGCCACGCGGCGGGCGTACAGCCCTTCGAGAAGGCCGGCGGCTTCGCACCGACGATGGGCATCATCGGCACCGTCTTCGGACTCGTGCACGTGCTCGAGAACCTGGATTCCCCCGACACGCTCGGGCCGGCGATCTCGGCCGCGTTCATCGCGACGCTGCTCGGCGTGGCCACCGCGAACGTCGTCTTCCTGCCGATCGCCAACCGGCTCAAGCAGCTCTCGGCGGCCGAACGCGAGTTCCGCATGCTCACGATCGAGGGCATCCTCGGCATCCAGGCCGGTGACAACCCGCGCGTCCTGGCCGACAAGCTGCTGACTTTCGTGCCGCCCGGCGAGCGCGAGGCGCCGGTCGCGACGACGAGCGCCACGGCCGCGGCCGGAGCGCCGGCGGCCGGCGCCGGGCCCGACGCCGCCCTGGCGGCCTAGCCGATGGCCTCCGCCCGGCGCGGCGGCGGTCGCCGGCGCGCGGCGCACCACGAGGTCGAGCACGAGAACGAAGAGCGCTGGCTGCTGACCTACGCCGACATGATCACGCTGCTCATGGTGCTGTTCATCGTGCTGTTCGCGATCTCGTCGATCAACACGTCGAAGTTGGAGCAGCTCTCCAAGTCGCTCGCCGAGGCGATCTCCGGGAAGATCGTCCAGGGCGGGCCGAGCATCCAGGAGTCCGGCGCGACCGAGCGCACGGAGCGATCCGTCCCCGAGCCGCCGATCCCGGCGATCCAGCCGGTCATCAGGAACGAGTCCTCGACGAGCGGCAAGGGCGACACGGCGCAGGTGCACAGCGCAGCCCAGCGCGAGGAGGAGGACTTTCGCAAGCTCAAGGAGCAGATCGACCGGTACGCGCGCGAGCACGGCATCGAGGACAAGCTGCAGACGACGATCGCCCGCCGGGGGCTCGTCATCCGGCTGCTGACCGACCGCGTCCTGTTCGACAGCGGCCAGGCCGAGCTGCAACCCGAGTCGACGCAGCTGCTGACGGCGCTCGCGCGCCTGCTCGTCAGCGAGGTGCGCCACCCGATCCTCGTCGAGGGCCATACCGACAGCCGGCCGATCCACAGCGCGCGCTTCCCGACCAACTGGGAGCTGTCGACGGCGCGCGCGACGCAGGTCGTGCGCTTCTTCATCCGTCACCAGGTCAACCCGCGGCGGCTGCAGGCGGCCGGTGCGGCCGCACAACGTCCACTTGCCTCCAATTCCCACGATCGCGGCCGATCACGGAACCGGCGGGTCGAGATCGTGCTCGTGCGCCTCAACACCTGACGACTTCCACGGACGGACACAGACCATGGCCTCAAAACTCAAGATCGTCGTCCCGGTCGTGTTGCTGCTCGCGCTCGGCGGCGCCTACAAGTTCGTCATCGCCAAGCCGGAGGCGACCGCGAAGCCGAAGATCGCCGGCACGGTCTACGTGCTGCCCAAGGAGTTCCTCGTGAACCTCTCGGAGGGCCGCTTCGCGAAGCTCGGCGTCGGCCTCGTGCTCGACCCGAAGGACCACAGCCTCGCCGAGGCAGCCGAGGGCGGCCACGGCGCCGTCAAGCCGCCCGAAGGGTTCGGCCCGCTGCCGCAGGAGGCCGTGATCCGCGACATCGTCACCGACACGCTGACCGACCGCGAGGCGGGCAGCCTGATCGACCGCGCGGGTCGCGACAAGCTCAAGGCGAAGATCATCAAGGCGATAGCCAAGCGCACGGACGTCCACGTCGAGGATGTCCTGTTCACCGACATGGCCGTCCAGTAGGAGGTCGCGATGCACGACGAACTTCAGCGCCTGCACGACGTCCCGGTCGAGCTCGCCGTCGAGATCGGCCGCACGCGCATGACGATCGGCGAGACGCTCGCGCTCGGCCCCGGATCGATCGTGTCGCTCAACCGCCTGGCGGGCGAGCCCGTCGACCTGCTGGTCAACGGGCGCCCGATCGCCAGGGGCGAGGTCGTAGTGGTCGACGAGGAGTTCGGCCTGCGCGTGACCGAGATCGTGTCGAGCGGCATGCCGGCCCCGCTGAGCGAGGCCGGCTGATCGACTAGACCTCCGCGAGGTCGTCGGCGACGGCGACGCGCTCGTTGGGGACGCAGTGCGTCATGACGTGGCCCTCCACGTCGCGCGGACCGTTGTTGCCGAGGTTGCGGCGGCGCTGCTCCTCCTCGTCGCTGAGCGTCTGCGTGGCAAGCGGGGGCAGGTCCTTGACCTCCTCGAGCGAGATCCCGATCCCGTCGCCGACGCGGGCGCCGAGCTCGTCCTCGCACATGTACAGGTGCCACAGCATCCGCTCCTGGATGGGGCGATCGCATTGCGACAGCGCGTCCACGAGGTTGGCGACGAGGTCGTCGCGCTCCCACTGCTCGGAGAGCAGGTAGCGCTCGCCCGCCTGCATGTAGTCGTTCGTTCGCGGGATCCGCTTGCGCGTGAGCCGGCCGGAGATCTCGGGGCCGACCTCGGCCGGCGTGCTCTGCTCGGCCTCGCTCAGCCCGCCGAGGATCGACGGCTCGTAGTTGACGTGCGGGTTCTCACCCGTGCCGTCGACGTAGTAGGCCATGGCACCGTCGCGCTGGTTCGTGCGGACGGCTGCGTTCTTGGCCTGGTTGACCGGCAGCTGCAGGTAATTGGGCCCCACGCGGTAGCGCTGCGTGTCGCTGTAGGAGAACGTCCGCCCGACGAGCATCTTGTCGTCGGAGAAGTCCAGGCCGTCGACGAGCACGCCGGTGCCGAACGCGATCTGCTCGTTGTCGGTGAAGAAGTTGCTCGCGTTGCGGTTGAGCACCATCCGGCCGACCGGCCGCAGCGGGAAGACCTCCTCCGGCCAGACCTTCGTGTCGTCGAGCGGGTCGAACTCCAGCTCCGGGTGCTCGTCGTCGCTCATGATCTGGACGTTGAGCTCCCACTCCGGGTAGTCGCCGGCCTCGATCGCGTCGTAGAGGTCCTTCGTGTGCGAGCCGTACGTCTCGGCCTGCACCTTCGCGGCGTCGGCCGCCGTGTAGGACTTGACGCCCTGCTTGGGCAGCCAGTGGTACTTCACCAGCACGGTCTCGCCCGCCTCGTTGACCCAGCGGTAGGTGTTCACGCCGAAGCCCTGCATGTGGCGGTAGCTCGCGGGGATCCCGCGCGGGCTGAAGACGAGCATGACCATGTGCATCGACTCGGGCGTCTGGCTGAAGAAGTCGAACGCCCGGTTGGCGACGGACTGCTCGAACGTCACCGGGTCGGGCTTCTGGGAGTGGATGAAGTCGGGGAACTTGATCGCGTCGCGGATGAAGAAGACGCCGAGGTTGTTGCCGACGAGGTCCCAGTTGCCGTCCTCGGTGTAGAACTTGACCGCGAACCCGCGCGGGTCGCGTACGACCTCCGAGGAGTCGCGGCCGCCCGCGACCGTCGAGAAGCGCAGCGCGAGATCGGTGCGCTTGCCCTTCTCCTGCAGCAGCTTGGCGCGCGTGTACTTGGAGATCGGCTCGTCGCCGACCGTGCCATAGGCCTCGAAATAGCCGAACGCGGTCGTGCCGCGGGCGTGCACCACGCGCTCGGGGATGCGCTCGCGGTCGAAGTGGCTGATCTTCTCGAGGAACTGGTAGTTCTCGAGCGTCGCCGGCCCGCGCTCACCGATCGTGCGCTGGTTCTGGTTGTCGGAGACGGGGTGGCCCTGGCGGTTGGTCAGCGTGCTGCGGCGGCCGCCGTCTGCGGGTGGCCGGCTTGCGGAGTCGCTCATGTGGTCCCTTTCGTCCTGTGTGCGCCCGCTTAGCCTACGACGGGGCCGGCCATATCGGAAGCCGGTGGGCGCCACGAGGGGAGCTCGGCGTCAGAAGCACGCGCCGAAGCCGACCACAGGCGGGCCGTCACAGCGGGGTCGCCCGCGGCGCAGGAGGCCACGCAGGCGCGAACGCTCCCTCGCCGCGCGCGACGGGGCGCCTGCCGACGGCCCAGGCGGTGACCCGTTGAGGCACTCGCGCTGGGTCTGGACGAATTGGCATTCGAGCGCGCGCGGCGGACTGCCGATAACCCGATAGAGATGGCCGGCCGTCTGCAAACCGTCACCGGTGTCGACGAGGAGGCGCAGCGGCTCGTGCTCTCCGAGCGCGAGCTCCTGGAGGAGCTTCGCCGCAGCGACGCCCGCCTGCGTGAGGCACAGCAGCTCGCGCGGCTCGGAAGCTGGGAGTGGGACATCCGGACGAACGTCGTGACGTGGTCGGATGAGCTGTTTCGGATCTACGGCCTCGCGCCGCAGTCGATGAGCCCCTCGTACGAGGACTTCCTGCAGCGCGTGCATCCGGACGATCGAGAGGACGTCGATGCGCGCAACCACAAGGCGTTCGCCGACCATCAGCCCTTCGAGGACGTCAAGCGGATCGTGCGACCGGACGGCAGCGTATTCCTGATGCGCACGCAGGGCGAGGTGATCTGCGATGGCGAAGGCAACCCGCTGCGGATGATCGGCGTCTGCGAGGACGTCACGGCGCAGGTCCGCGCGCGCGAGGCCGAGTCCCTGCTCGCCCTGATCGTCGAGTCCTCCAACGACGCGATCTACGCCGTGACGCGCGACGGCCGGCTGTCGAGCTGGAACCCGGCCGCCGAGCGGATGTTCGGCTATAGCGCCGCGAAGGCGGTCGGCGCGCCGGCCGCGACGCTGCTCGCGCACCACAGCACCGCGGCGCTCGAGAAGGTCATCGCGGCTGCGCTCGGCGGCGAGCGGATCGCGCCGTTCGAGACGACGCTGCTGCGCTGCGATCGCCATCCCGTCGAGGTCTCGCTCTCGCTCGCGCCGATCCGCAGCCTTGCGAGCGACCGGATCGACGGCGTCTCCGTCAGCGCGCGTGACAACACCGAGCGCCGGCGGCTCGAGCGCCAGCTTCGCCACCTCGCCGACCACGACGCGCTGACCGGCCTCTACAACCGCCGCCGCTTCGACGACGAGCTCGGCCGCGCGATGGCCAACACGCGCCGCTTCGACGAGGGCGCGGCGGTGCTGCTGATCGACCTCGACGACTTCAAGTACGTCAACGACACGCTCGGCCACGCCGCCGGCGACGAGCTGCTGCGCAGCATCGCCGGGATGATCCGCCAGCGCGTGCGCGCGACCGACGTCCTCGCGCGGATCGGCGGTGACGAGTTCGCGCTGCTCCTGCCACGCGCGAGCGCCGACGAGGCCCGCCTCGTGGCTGCCGATCTCGTGCGGGCCGCGCGCGAACACGCGCTGACGCTCGGCGGCGCAGTCGTCCGCGTGACGCTCAGCGTCGGTGCCGTCGCTTTCGGCGCCACGGCGGGCACCGCCGAGAACGTCCTGATCGCGGCCGACCGCGCGATGTACGACGCCAAGGCGCAGGGCCGCGACCGCTACGTCGTCGTCGACGACGTCATGCCGACCACAGGATCGATGCAGGTGCCATGGGAGCGGCGGATCCGCTGGGCGCTCGACAACGACGGCTTCGAGCTTCACTGCCAGCCGATCCTCGCGCTCGCCGACGGCGACACGTCGCACTACGAGCTGCTGCTGCGCCTGCGCGACATCGACGGCACCCTCGCCTGCCCCGGCGCGTTCCTCGAGGTCGCTGAGCGGCTGGGCCTGATCCACTCGATCGATCGGTGGGTCGTCACAAAGGCCATCGCGCTGGTCGCGGCGCACCCCGGCCTGACGTTCGCGTTGAACGTCTCCGGCGCGTCGATCGACGACCCCGACCTGCTGGCGCTCGTCCACCGCGAGCTGCGCCGAACGGGCGCCGACCCGGCGCGTCTCATCTTCGAGATCACCGAGACCGCGACGATCGCCCGGATGGACGACGCGCGGCGATTCGCCGAGGCGCTGACGCAGCTAGGGTGCCAGCTGGCGATCGACGACTTCGGCACCGGCTTCGGCTCCTTCTTCTACCTCAAGCACCTGCCGGTCTCGTACCTGAAGATCGACGGCGACTTCATCGCCAACCCGCGCAGCCGCGCGGACGAGCTGGTCATCGAGGCGATCGTCGGCATGGCGCGCGGCCTGGGCAAGCGGACGGTCGCCGAGTTCGTCGGCGACGACGCGACGCTGTCGATGCTGAGGGCGCTCGGCGTCGACTTCGCGCAGGGCTACCACGTCGGCCGGCCCTTCGACGCCCGCCTGATCGCCCCTGGCGTCCGGCCGTCCGGTCCAACCGGTTCGGCCCGCAGGTCATAGGAACGCGACGGCCGCACGCATAGCGTCGCCGTCCGCCCGGCGTCAGCCAGCTGGAAGGGGGCGGGAGTCCTCCGAGGAGCGCGGGCGGATGGACGGCGGCCGCCGGAGGAGATCCGCGAGGCGGGCCTGGTGGCATGCCGCGGTCGCCGCCGGTGTCGCGCCGGAAGCCGCGAGCGCCGCGGGTACCGCCCAGCGTCACGGCCTCACCCGCCACCGCAAGCCGCCGCCGCGGCTTCGGGCCGTCGGCGGAGTGACCGCCTGAACGGCCGCCTCGCGGCCGAGGCCGCTCCGCTGCTCAAGGACCCACGTCTGCGGTCGATGACCGGACCGACCTCCCCCTCGGGTCCTCTGGATGAACTGCAGCCGATCCCTCCACGGTCTGGCGGCGGCGGCCGCGTGCGCGCTCCTGACGGCGCCCGCAGCCCTGGCCGCCTCCACCACCACCCCCGCCGGCGGCGAGGACACGCCGCTGAACCTCGACCGCCCGGCCCAGGCGGTCGAGAGCGGCGGCGGCGGTGGCGGGATCGTCCGCACGATCGTCGGGCTGGCAGTCGTGCTCGGCGTCATCTTCGGCCTGCACTGGGTCCTCAAGCAGCTCAAGCACAGCCGCGAGAACCGCTCCACCGGCGGCGGCTTGAACCCCCTGTCGACACTTCAGCTCGGCCCGGGGCGTGCCCTGCACCTCGTCCGCGCCGGCAGCGAGATCGTGCTCGTCGGCAGCGCGGAGAACGGCGTCACGCCGATCCGCGTCTACAGCGAGGACGAGGCCCGCCGGCTCGGCCTGCTCGACGAGATCGAGCAGTTCGACGACGGCATGAGCGGCAGCGGCGGCCGCCCGAACCCGCTGCATGCCGCGCCCGGCTCGCCCGCCTCCGCGCGCGAGATCGTCAAGGCCCTCCAGCGCCTGACCGTCAGGCGATGAACGAGCTTGCCGCCGACGGCACGAACGCCGTCCAGATCCTGCTGCTCGTCGCGGGCGTCACGCTCGTGCCCGCGCTGCTGTTCTGCGTCACCGGCTTCACGCGGATCCTCATCGTCCTGGGCTTCATCCGCTCCGGCCTCGGCACGCCGACCGCCCCGCCCAACCAGGTCCTCATCGGGATCGCGTTCTTCCTGACGCTGTTCGTGATGCAGCCGACGTTCGCCCAGGTCAAGGACAAGGCCTGGGACCCGCTGCAGGCCGGCCGCATCACGCAGGTCCAGGCGCTCGAGCGCGCCGAGCTGCCGATGCGCGAGTTCATGTTCAAGCAGACGCGCGAGAGCGACCTCGCGCTCTTCGTCGGCCTCGCCAAGCTCGACCGGCCCGAGACGCGCAGGGACGTCCCGACCCACGTCCTGATCCCGTCCTTCATCCTCTCCGAGCTCAAGACGGCCTTCCAGATCGGCTTTCTGATCTTCCTGCCGTTCCTCGTGATCGACATCGTCGTCAGCGC
>DATMJM010000207.1:0-8180 GCA_035553935.1 Solirubrobacteraceae bacterium | reverse complement strand
GCAGGCGCCCCTCGGACAGCAGGATGATCGCGTGGCCCGACCGCTTCGCGGTGCGCACCGCGAAGCGGTCGGGCCACGCGATCATCCTGCTGTCCGAGGGGCGCCTGCTGAACCTCGGCAACGCGACCGGTCACCCGTCGTTCGTGATGTCCAACTCCTTCACGAACCAGACGCTCGCCCAGATCGAGCTGTTCACGAACAACGACGCGTACGACAAGCAGGTCTACGTGCTCTCCAAGGAGCTCGACGAGAAGGTCGCCCGCCTGCACCTCGCGGCGGTCGGTGCCAAGCTCACCGTGCTCACGCCCGAGCAGGCCGAGTACATCGGCCGGCCGGTCGAGGGGCCGTACAAGAGCAACGAGTATCGCTACTAGGCAGCAGCCCGACGCGCCTGGGGTCGCGCATGACGTTGCGGACCTGTCGCTGGCCGGAGCCGGGCAGGTCCGCATCGCTTGGGCCGACGGGCAGATGCCCGTCCTGCGCTCCGTCCGCGAGCGCTTCGCGCGCGAGCGGCCGCTCGACGGCCTGCGCGTCGCGGCCTGCCTGCACGTCACGTCGGAGACCGCCAACCTCCTGCGGACGCTGATCGCGGGCGGCGCCGAGGCGCAGCTGTGCGCCTCCAACCCGCTCTCGACGCAGGACGACGTCGCCGCGGCGCTCGTCGACCGCTTCGGCGTCGCCGTGCGCGCCGTGCGCGGCGAGGACGCCGACTCCTATGGCGCGCACGTCCTCGCGCTGGCGTCACGCGCGCCGCACGTGACGCTCGACGACGGCGCCGACCTGCTGAGCGTCCTGCACGCCGGCGACGAGTCGCGCCGCGCGGCGCTGATCGGCGGCACGGAGGAGACGACGACCGGGCTCGTGCGCCTGCGCGCGCTGGAGGAGGACGGTCTGCTGCGCTGCGCGGTGCTGGCCGTCAACGAGTCGCTCGCCGAGCGTACGTTCAACGACCGCTACGGGACCGGGCAGTCGACGCTCGACGGCATCCTGCGCGCCACGAACATGCTGCTCGCCGGGCGCACGGTCGTCGTGATCGGCTACGGCTGGACGGGCCAGGGCGTCGCGCTGCGCGCGAAGGGCGCGGGCGCGTCGGTGATCGTCTGCGAGATCGACCCGATGCGCGCGCTCGAGGCGCGGATGGACGGCTGCGAGGTCATGCCGGCGCTCGACGCCGCCGAGCGCGGCGACGTCTTCATCACGGTCACCGGCGGCCGCGATGTCCTGGCGCGCGAGCATTTCGAGTGCATGAAGGACGGCGCGATGCTCGCCAACGCCGGCCACTTCGACGTCGAGATCGCCGTCGACCAGCTCGCCGCCCTGGCCGGCGCGCGCCGCCAGGTGCTGCCGCTCGTCGAGCAGTTCGAGGTCGGCCGGCGGCGGCTGAACCTGCTCGCCCAGGGGCGGGTCGTCAACCTCGCGGCCGCCGAGGGACATCCCGCCGCGGTCATGGACATGTCGTTCGCAGGCCAGGCGCTGTGCGTCGAGCTCCTCGCGCACGAGGGCGCGGCGCTCGCGCCGCGCGTGCTGCCGGTGCCGCCCGAGATCGACCGCGAGGTCGCGCGGCTGAAGCTCGCATCGCTGGGGGTGCGGATCGACGAGCTGACGCAGGCCCAGCGCGAGTACCTCACGAGCTGGCGCAGCTGAGCGACCGCGACGCCCCTCCGGCGGGTACCGTCCGCGCCATGGACCAGCTGCAGGCCGCACTGGAGAAGATGCGCGCCGACGGCGTCGCCGACGTCGCGGTCAGGACGTTCGCGCAGTACTACGAGCGGCTGCGCGAGGGGGAGGAGGGCGTGCTCGGCGAGCCGGAGATCGAGCCGGTGTGCGAGCTGCCCGACGCCGACGAGCTCCCCGCCGACGAGGAGGCGGCGCGCGAGGCGCTCGCGCACACCGTCGTCGTCAAGCTCAACGGCGGACTCGGCACGAGCATGGGAATGACCGGGCCGAAGTCGCTGCTCGAGGTAAAGGACGGCCTGACGTTCCTCGACATCACCGTGCGCCAGATCCTCGACCTGCGCGAGCGGACCGGCGCCGCGCTGCCGCTCGTGCTGATGAACTCGTTCGCCACCCGCGACGCGTCGCTCGCCGCGCTGGAGCGCTACGACGACCTCGCCGTCGAGGACGTGCCGGCCGACTTTTTGCAGAGCAAGGTCCCCAAGCTGCGCGCGGACGATCTCGCGCCGGTGCAGTGGCCCGGCGACCGGGACCTGGAGTGGGCGCCGCCCGGCCACGGCGACCTGTACCCGTCGCTGCTCAGCTCGGGGATGCTCGGCGCCCTGCTCGACGGCGGCTATCGCTACGCGTTCGTCGCCAACGTCGACAACCTCGGTGCCGTCCTGTCGCCGCGCATCCTTGCCTGGTTCGCGCGCGAGCAGGTCCCGTTCCTCATGGAGGTCGCCGACCGCACGGCGGCCGATCGCAAGGGAGGCCATCTCGCGCAGCGGCCGGGCGGCGGGCTCGTCCTGCGCGAGATCGCGCAGACGCCGGACGAGGACGTCGACGCATTCCAGGACACCTCGCGCCACCGCTTCTTCAACACGAACACGCTGTGGATCGACCTGCGCGCGCTGGCCGACGTGCTCGACGAGCGCGACGGCGTGCTCGGGCTGCCGATGATCGTCAACCGCAAGACCGTCGACCCGAGCGATCCCGACTCGACGCCCGTCATCCAGCTCGAGACGGCGATGGGCGCGGCGGTCGACGTCTTCGACGGCGCGCGCGCGATCCGCGTGCCGCGCGAGCGCTTCGCGCCGGTCAAGACGACCGACGATCTGCTCGCGCTGCGCTCCGACGCCTACGTGCTGGGCGACGACGGCGCGCTCGCGCTGGCCCGCGAGCGTGCGGGCGGCGGCGCGCCGCTCGTCGAGCTCGACGCGCGCTTCTTCAAGCTCGTGCGCGACTTCGAGGAGCGCTTCGCCGCCGGTCCGCCGTCGCTCGTCGGCGCCGAGCGGCTGACCGTGCGGGGCGACATCGCGTTCGGCGCGGGTGTCGTCGTGCGCGGGAGCGTCGCGATCGAGCACGATGGCGACGGCCAGAAGCGCATCGAGGACGGCGCGCTGCTCGAAGGCTGAGCCGGGTTCGCCGCCCGAGGCGGCGATTCGCCATCCTGACGGGATCGTGAACAACGTGCTGCTCTGGCTCCTCGCCGCCGCCGCGCTCGTTGGCGGCCTAGCCGCCTGCGGCGGCTCCGACGACGCCGCGGAGGGCCCGGCGGCGGCGCCGGCTCGCCCCGCGACGACGGCGGCCGCGCCGGGCTCGGCGCTTGCCCGCAATGCCGCGGGCGCCGACAGGATCGTCGGGTCCGGCCGCGCGGCGCTCGAGCGTCGGATGGCGGCGCTCGAGGGCCATCCCGTCGTGGTCAACCAGTGGGCGTCGTGGTGCGGGCCGTGCCGCCACGAGTTCCCGTTCTTCGCCCGCGCGGTCGAGCGGCACGGCGACCGCATCGCGTTCCTGGGCATCGACTACATGGACGGCCGCGACGCCGCTCAGGCGCTCCTCGAGGAGCGGCCGCCCGGCTTTCCGAGCATCTTCGATCGGGACGGCAGCGCGGCGCGCGCCGCCGGCGGCGGCCGCGCGATGCCGACGACGCTGTTCGTCGGGCCCGACGGGAAGCTGCGCTACAGCAAGCTCGGCGGATACGCGACGGCGGCGGACCTCGAGGCCGACATCCGCCGCTACGCGCTGAGGCCGCGACGATGATCGAGACCGCCTCGGGCGTGGGGATCCTCGCGGCGCTTGCGGCGGGCGTAGTGTCGTTCTTGAGCCCCTGCGTCCTGCCGCTCGTGCCGGGCTACCTGTCGGCGGTGTCCGGGGTCCGCCCCGACGAGCTCGACGCGACGCCGACGCGACGGGTGCTCGTGCCGGCGCTGCTGTTCGTCGCGAGCTTCTCGGCGATCTTCATCGTCCTCGGGCTCGGCGCGACGAAGCTCGGCTCGACGCTCAACGACCACCGCGACACGCTCGAGCGCGTCTCGGCCGTCGTGATCGTCGCGCTCGGGCTGTTCTTCCTCGCGACGCCGTTCGTGGCGCGCCTCGGACGGGAGTGGCGCATCGACGCCCTCGTGACGCGCGCCGGCCACGGCGGGCCGCTCGTCGCCGGCGCGGCGTTCGCGATCGCCTGGACGCCGTGCGTCGGCCCGACGCTCGGCGCGATCCTCACCGCCGCGTCGTTGTCGGAGTCGACCGGGCGCGGCGCCTACCTGCTGGCGTGGTACTCCGCGGGCCTGGCGATCCCGTTCCTGCTGAGCGCCGTCGCCTTCAACCGGATGGCCACGGTCTTCGCGGCCATCAAGCGCCACTACGCCGCGATCGTCGCCACCGGCGGAGCGATCCTCATCGTCATGGGCGTGCTGATCTGGACGGGCGAGCTCACGCAGCTGAACATCGAGGCCCAGAAGCTGCTCGACAGCGTCGGGCTGGACTTCCTCTACGGGCTCTAGGAAGCGCTACGCGTCGGCGTAGCGCTCCGCGCGCTCGTCCTCGCGGTCGCTCTCGCCGAGCGCGCGCACGAAGAGGAACACCAGCGCCACGCCCATGACGATCGACTGCTCGAGCGCCATGATGAGGCCGCCGACCGCCTGGTCGGTTGCCGGCGACAGCCCCCAGTAGCCGGGCTGGCGCTCGTAGAAGTCATAGATCGCCTCGGGTGCGAAGGCCAGCAGGATGCCGAGCAGGCCGACGAGCACCTTCGTCGCGAGCATGTAGACGACCGGGCCCATGCCGCCGAGTCGCCGGCGGGCGCGGATCGGCGACAGCAGGTGCCACCAGTACAGGCCGCCGGCGACGCCGAACGTCACGTGCTCGAGCACGTGCACGACGGGGTGCTCGAGCGCCGCGTCGTACATCGCGGGCACGTGCCAGACCGCCATCGTCGCGACGTACAGCGCGATCGCGAAGACCGGGTGCGCGAGCGGGCCAACCGCCTTCTCGACCCGCATGAGGCGCCGCGTCAGCGGCCGCAGCAGCACCTTCGTCAGGCCGAGCAGGAGGAGGATCGGGGCGAGGTCGAGCACGAGCAGGTGCTGGACCATGTGCATTGCGAACAGCTGCTCGCCGAGGCGGTCGACCGGCGACACGAGGGCCACGACGAGGAGCGCGGCCCCGCTGAGGAAGCTCGCCAGCCGCCAGCCCGACCCGTCGATCTCGCGCCAGCGGCGGACGTAGAGGAACGTCAGGGCCGCGACGAGCAGGATCGGGCCGGGCTCGAACGACCAGCCGGCCTCGGGTGACGCCGCTAGTGGCAGCGCGGAGAAGATGCGCGCGATTGTGGCAGCCCCGGCCGGACCCGTGCGACCGGGCGGTGGCGCCCGCCCGGGCGGCGCAGGAATCTGCAGATTCGCCACAGGACGTGCGCCCGCTGTGACGCGCGCCGCGCGACGATCCTTCGATGGTGCTCCTCGACGAGCTCTTCGCGCTCGCCGTGCCGCCGCGCTGCGCGGTCTGCCACGCGCCCGGCGGCCGCCCCGGCCACGTGCTCTGCGCGGCCTGCCGCCGGGCGCTCCCGTGGCTCGGGGACGCGTGCTGCCCGCGCTGCGCCCTGCCGCTTCCGCATGCGCGCGGCCACTGCCCGGCGGCCGGCGCCGCGTTCGACGCCGCGTGGGCCGCGGTCGCCTACGAGGGCGCGGGGCGCGACGTGCTGCTGGCGCTGAAGTTCTCCGCGGCGCGCCCGCTCGCCCGCGTCATGGCGGCGCAGATCGCCGCCGTCGCGCCGCGCGCGCTGCTCGCGCCGGGTGCGACGCTCGTCGCCGTGCCAGCGCACCCGCGGCGGCGCCGCGCGCGGGGCTTCGACCCGGCTGAGCTGATCACGGTCGCGCTCGCGCGCCGCAGCGGCCTGCCGCTGGCCCGCCCGCTGCGGCGCGGCAGCGGCACCTCACGCCAGGTCGGCGCCTCGCGTGCGACACGCCGCGCCGCGGCGCAGCTGGACTTCCGCGTCGGCGGCCGCGCGCCGGCGCATGCCGTTCTCGTCGACGACGTCCAGACGACCGGCGCCACGGCGGACGCCTGCGCGGCCGCGCTGCGCCGCGCCGGTTGCCGGCGCATCGCGGTAGTGACGTGGGCGCGCACCCTGGACGTTCGTTTGCATTGAATGCATCCGCGAAGCGCGTACCATCAAGTGCTCGCACGTCAGTCGACAGAGAGGACCCCGAGATGCAGATCGAGGTCAAGGGCCGAAACGTCCCCGTCAACGACGAGCTGCGCGAGCTGGTGGAGCGCAAGTTCCGCAAGGTCGCCGCCCAGGTCTCCGACCTCGCCCGGATGGAGATCGAGCTGCGCGAGGAGCGCAACCCGAAGATCGCCGAGTCCCAGGTCGCCGCCGTGACGCTGTATCTCAAGCGCGTCAAGCTCCACGCCGAGTGCTCCTCGCGGGAGATGACGCACGCGATCCGCATGTGCTCCGACGATCTCGCGCGCCAGGTCAAGCGCGATCGCGACAAGCGCCGCCGCCGCCGTGAGGCGCGCAGCCCCGGGCCTCAGCCGGCGGTCTAGCGCGCACGACATGCTTGTCACGACGCGGCGGGCGCGGCCCGCCGCGTCGGTATCCTGAGCCGCATGGCTCTCCTGGACCGCGCCCTCCGGATGGGCGAAGCCAAGCAGTTCAAGCAGTTCGAGAAGCGCGTCGCGCGCATCAACGACTACGAGCCCGAGCTCGAGCTCGAGTCGGGCGAGGAGCTGCGCGAGCGGATGGACTCGCTGCGTGAGCAGGCGCGCAACGGTGCGAAGCTCGACGACCTGCTGCCGGAGACGTTCGCGATCGTGCGCGAGACCGGCAAGCGCGAGATGGGCATGCGGCACTTCGACGTGCAGCTCATCGGCGGCATGGTGCTGCACTCCGGCTCGATCGCCGAGATGAAGACCGGCGAGGGCAAGACCCTGACGGCGACGCTCGCCGTCGTGCTCAACTCACTGCCCGGCACCGGCGTTCACCTCGTCACGGTCAACGACTACCTCGCCCGCCGCGACGCGGAGTGGATGAGCCCGATCTACCACGCGCTCGGCACGAAGGTCGGCGTGCTGCAGAACATGCAGCCGGTCGCCGACAAGCTCGTCGCCTACAGCGCCGACGTCACGTACGGGACCAACTCGGAGTTCGGCTTCGACTACCTGCGCGACAACATGGCGGCGTCGCTGGAGGAGAAGGTCCAGCGCGGCCACCCGTACGGGATCGTCGACGAAGTCGACAACATCCTCATCGACGAGGCCCGCACGCCGCTGATCATCTCCGGCTCGCCCGAGGCGGCAGGCGACATGTACGGCCAGTTCGCAAAGCTCGCCAAGCGGATGGTCCCGGGCAAGAGGCCCGACAACATGGATCCGCGGATGAAGAAGGACTACGTCGCCGAGTACGACTACGAGTTCGAGGAGAAGCACAAGACGGTCGCGGTGACCGAGAAGGGCGTGGCGAAGGCCGAGAAGTTCCTCGGCATCTCGCACCTGTATCGCGCGGAGAACGGGCCGCTCGTCAACCATCTGCAGCAGGCGCTGAAGGCGGAGTCGCTCTACAAGAAGGACGTCGACTACGCGGTGATCGACGGCGAGGTCATGATCATCGACGAGTTCACCGGCCGCATCCTCGAGGGCCGGCGCTGGTCGGAGGGACTGCATCAGGCGATCGAGGCCAAGGAGGGCGTCCACGTCCAGGAGGAGAACCAGACCCTCGCGACGATCACGCTGCAGAACTACTTCCGCCTGTACAAGAAGCTCGCGGGCATGACCGGCACGGCGCTCACCGAGGCGACCGAGTTCATGAAGATCTACAAGCTGCCGGTCGTCGAGATCCCGACGAACCAGTCGATGATCCGCCTGGACCGCAACGATCAGGTCTACAAGACGAAGCCCGGCAAGTGGAGCGCCGTGAGCCGCGAGATCATCGAGCGCCACGAGGCCGGCCAGCCGGTGCTCGTGGGCACGGTCTCCGTCGAGGTCTCCGAGCTGCTGTCCGACGAGCTGACCAAGCGCGGCATCAAGCACGTCGTGCTCAACGCCAAGCCCGAGTTCGCGCAGCGCGAGGGCGAGATCGTCGCCGAGGCCGGGCAGCCCGGCGCCGTCACGATCGCGACGAACATGGCCGGCCGCGGGGTCGACATCAAGCTCGGCGGCAACCCCGAGCACCTCACGCAGGTCGAGCTCGCCAAGCTCGGCCTCAAGCCCGGCGACCCGGACTACGACGAGCGCTTCAAGGA
>DATMJM010000206.1:0-2591 GCA_035553935.1 Solirubrobacteraceae bacterium | reverse complement strand
CGTTGAGGCCGAGCCCGGGCGCGGCGCTCCCCGACGACGTCTACCAGTCGCCGAACCTCTCGCTGCTCGGCGACTTCAACTTCGACGCGTTCACGGAGCTGGCGATCATCTCCGCGATCGTCTGGGCGTTCTCGCTCTTCCTCGCCGACTTCTTCGACACGATGGGCACGCTCGTCGGGATCGGCAAGCAGGCGGGCTACTTGAACGAGCAAGGCGAGCTGCCGGAGATCCGGAAGCCGCTCCTCGTCGACTCGCTCGGCGCGATCGCCGGCGGGGCGGCGTCCACGAGCTCCGCGACGACCTACATCGAGTCGGCCTCGGGCGTCTCGGTCGGCGGCCGCACGGGCTGGGTCGCCGTCGTGGCCGGGCTCCTCTTCCTGCCGTTCATGTTCTTCGCGCCGGTCATCGGGATGGTGCCGCCCGAGGCGACTGCGGCGGCGCTGATCGTCGTCGGCTTCCTCATGATCGCGGCGCTGACGGAGCTCGAGGAGACCGCCGAGGGCCGGACGGGCAAGCGCCTCTCCGGGATCGACT
The DNA here is from genome assembly GCA_035553935.1 of Solirubrobacteraceae bacterium. GTDB lineage: Bacteria > Actinomycetota > Thermoleophilia > Solirubrobacterales > Solirubrobacteraceae > CADCVQ01. The sequence continues at coordinate 2,057 of DATMJM010000206.1, read as the reverse complement.
TCAGCGACCTCGCGATCGGGCTGCCGGCGGCGCTGACGATCATGATCATGCCGTTCTCGTTCTCGATCACGAACGGGATCGGCTTCGGCTTCATCGCCTACGTGCTGATCCGGATCGCCCAGGGCGAGGCGCGGCGGGTGCACGCGCTGATGTGGGTCTCGTCGGCGTTCTTCGCGCTCTACTTCCTCGTCCCGCTGCTGCAGGACCAGGGCTGGATCTAGTCGAGCGCAGGCTAGGGGAGGTGCGGAAGGCCGCGCCTCCCCTAGCCCCGCAAGATGCGGCAACCACCGGGCCGCGAAGCGGCCCGCTTCAGGGATCTGCGCGATCCGGCGGCTTTGCCGCCGTATCTGCGCCGGCAAAAAGAAGACGTCCGTGCCGGTGTGACCGCGCGCCGAACGTCTTCGTGGGCCGGACTCTGACAGATCGGCGCGCGCCGCGCGTCAGGGCGCGTCGACGAGGATGCGGAGCGCCTGGCCGGCCCGCGCGTGCAGCATCTGCGCCGCGTCGCCGCCGCTGATCGCGACTGACATGTTCCCGTAGCTGTCCTCGTAGAGGATGATGTCGCCCGCCCGCGCGTCGGCGAACGTCCGCGCGGCGACCGCATAGACACGCTCGCCGGCGAGGTCGAGCTCGACCTTCGTCCCGGGGACGATGCCGACGTCCTGCACGTGCTCACGGGTCAGATTGAGCGCGATGTTGCCGAAGCTGTCGACGTAGAGGATCGTGGCGCCGATGCGCGACTGGCCGAGCTGCGGCTCGGGGAGGTCGAGCCGGACGAGCGCGTCGACGGCGATCGGCGGTCCGAGCTCCGCGAGCGCGAGGCCGAGGGCGAGATGGGCCGCCGCCGGCGAGAAGATGTCGCGGCCGTGGAAGGTGCGCGAGACGTTCTCGAGCGCGTACGCGGGATTCGTGAGCTCGTGCGCGGCGACGATGCCCGCGCGCTCGGCCGCGGGGACGAGCAGGCCGTTGTCGGGCCCGACGAAGGTGCGCCCCTCGGCGTCGCGCAGCGCGAGCGCGCGCCGGCGTCCGCCGACGCCCGGGTCGACGACGGCGAGGTGCACGCCGACCGGCATGTACGGCAGCGTGCTCGAGAGCACGAGCGCGCCCTGCAGGATCTGCTGCGCCGGGATCCCGTGGGTGACGTCGATGATCTGCACCTCCGGCGCGATCCGCTTGATCACGCCGTGGCACGTGCCGACGAAGTCGTCCTGGAGCCCGAAGTCGCTCAGGAAGGTGACGAACACGGCCGGAGGCTAACGCTCCGCGGCGGCGACCGCAGCCAGCAGGCCCTCGAGGTCGTGCGTCGCGGCCTCGGCCACGACGTCGAGACCGGCGGCGCGCGCGGCCCGCGTCGTCTCCGGGCCAATGCTCACCGCCGGCAGCCGCACGCCGGTGCGGGCGAGGGCCCGGGCGGCCGAGGCGGAGGCGACCACCGCGAGGTCCGCCTCGGGCACCTCGGCCGGGGCGAGCTCATGCGTGCGGTAGAGCGGGAGGAAGTCCGCCTCCAGCGCGTCGACGAGGAGACGGCGCGCCCCCTCGGCGCCGGCGAAGAGCACACGGCCCGCGGGTCGCGGCAGCTCCGCCAGCAGCCCCTCCTGGGTCGAGACCGCCGGCACGAGGTCGACGGCGCCGCCCCACGCCTCGGCCGTCGCGCGGCCGATCGCGGCCACGCGGGCCGCCCCGCCGCGGCCCCGCCGGCACAGCTCCCGCGCGCCGGTGACGCTCGTCACGATCACCCAGTCGTAGCCGTCGAGCTCGATCGGATCGTCGCCGAGCGGCTCGACCGCGACGAGCGGCACGACCACGGGCTCGTGGCCGAGAGCCTCGAGCCGCGCCGCCAACTCTTCGGCACGCAGCATCGTCAGCATGATCCTCACGCGACGAACGGGAGCAGCTCGCGCGCGACGGCGTCCGCGTCCGTCCCGCTGCGGCGCTCGATCCAGCCACCGTCCTCGTCGGCGACGAGCGCCGTCAGCGTCGTCCCGTCGTGGTGCGCCGCGACGGGCGCGAGGCAGCCGCCGCCGACGAGCGCGACGCAACGGCGCTCGGCCTCGACG
>DATMJM010000205.1:0-10116 GCA_035553935.1 Solirubrobacteraceae bacterium | reverse complement strand
GTCGCCACCGGCACGATCAGCGGATCCCGCGCGGGTAGCGAGGGCTCGCTCGCCGAGCGCTATGCCGGTGAGCGGTGGCTGTGCGACGGTGACGAGGTCGTCGTCCGCGGGCGCGCCGGCGCCGTCGAGCTCGGTGAGGTGCAAGGCCGCATCGCTCCCGCGACCTGAACTACGCTTGCCTGCAGTGGAGGGAGCAGCCCCGCAGCGCCACCAGCCGGCGCCGCCCGCGCCGCCGGCGACGGGCTCTCGCCCGAACCTCACGGTCCCGCAGCTCTTGGCGTTCGCCGCGTTCGCGCTGTACGCCGTCCTGGCGCTGCTGGCTTCCGACAGCTCCACGGTGTCGCCCACCGAGATCGAGGAGATGGGCAAGCTCACGATGTTCCTCATCGCCGCGCTGCTGCCCTCCGACGCGCTGATCCGCTTCGGCCGCAACCTGCTCTTCCAGAGCGTCGACGACCCCGACAGGGCGGCGGCGTACGCGCCGGCGACGACGCTCGCGCAGATCCTCGGCTTCGCCACGTACGTCGTCGTGCTCGCCCTGACGCTGCTGCCGCAGGTCAGCGCGACGGAGTTCACGCAGATCAACGAGGTCGCGCGCCTGCTGATCGTCGCGCTGCTGCCCTCCGACGCCGGGATCCGCTTCGGCCGCGCGCTGTACTTCCGCTCCGGCTCCACGCCGCAGCCCGGCGCCGCGCAGCTCAGGCGCGTCTGAGCGACGTGGCGGCGCGCGAGATACCCTCGGACGCGTGACCGCCGTGACCGCCGTGACCGCCGCGACCCCCGCGACCGCCGCAGAGCGGGAGAGCCGGACGTACGCCGATGACGAGGCGCTGCTCGGCGGCATCCTCGACGAGGTGATCTGCGCGGTCCAAGGACGGGAGGCGCTCGAGCTGCACCGGCGGGCGATCGAGCTGGGCGAGCGCTCGCGCAGCGGCGACGCGAGCGCGGCCGACCAGCTCGCGCAGCTCGTCGCCGACCTCGAGCTGCCCGACATCGTGCTGCTCATCCGGATGCTCACGCGCTGGTTTCAGCTCATGAACCTCGCCGAGGACCTCGACCGCGTACGGCGGATCCGCAGGCTCGACGAGGGGCCGGATCCGCGCCGCGGCTCGCTGCACGAGGCCGTCGCGCAGCTCGCCGCCGACGGCATGCCCGCCGAGGAGCTGTACGCGACGCTCTCCGAGGCCGAGGTCCGCCTCGTCCTCACGGCCCACCCGACCGAGGCCCGCCGCCGCACCATGGTCTTCAAGCTCGCCCGCATCTTCGCGCTGCTGCGCGAGCTCGACGAGCGCCGGCCGTCGGCCTTCGACTGCGCGCAGATCCGCCGGCGGATCGCCGCCGCCGTCGAGGAGATGTGGATCACCGACGAGCTGCGCGCAGTCGGCACGACGGTGATCGACGAGGTCCGCGCCGGCCTCGTCTACCTCACCTCGACGCTGGCGGACGTCGTGCCCGACATCTATCGCGAGCTCGAGGCGACGATCCACGCCACGTATCCCGGCACCGACGTCCGCGTCCCGCCGCTACTGAGCTTCGGCTCGTGGATCGGCGGCGACCGCGACGGCAACCCCAACGTCACGCCGGCGATGACGGCCGCGACGCTGGCGCTCATGAAGGACGCCTGCCTGCGCCAGCACGAGGAGCGCGTCCGCGCGCTCGCCGGGCGGATCACGCTGTCATCGCGCGTCGCCGGCGAGCCCGAGGAGCTGCGCGCGCTGCTCGCCGGCCTCGAGGACCGGTTCCCCGAGCTGGCCATGACCGGCCGCGAGCGCACTCCCGAGGAGCCCTACCGCCGCCTGTTCAAGCTCCTCGCCGAACGGGTACGCGCGACGCGCAAGGGCTGGCAGACCCGCTACGCAAGCCCCGACGAGCTGCTTGCCGACCTGCGGATCGCCGAGCGCGCGCTGCGCGATCAGCACGCGACGCGGCTCGCCGACGACGCGCTGCACGACGTCATCCGCCAGGTCGAGGTGTTCGGCTTCCACTTCGCGCTGCTCGACGTCCGCGAGAACGCCGACGTCCACCGGCGCGCGATCGGCGAGATCCTCGAGGTGCTCGCCGTGCAGTCCGGCTACGGCGAGCTGCCCGACGACGAGCGGGCGGCGCTGCTCGCGTGCGAGATCGCCGATCGCCGCCCGCTGATCCCGCTCGACATCAGCGGCTTCAGCGCCGGCACGCGCAACGTCGTCGAGACGTTCCGCACGCTCCACGACCTGCTGCAGGGCGAGCACGCCGGCGCGATCGACTCCTACATCATCTCCAACGCGACGTGCCCGGCCGACCTGCTCGAGGTCCTGCTGCTCATGAAGGAGGTCGGCCTGGCGCGCGCCGGCGGCGTCGACGCGCGGCTGCGGATCGTGCCGCTGTTCGAGTCCGGCGAGTCGCTCGCGCAGTCGCCGAAGACGATCCGCGCGCTGCTCGACACGCCCGTGTACCGCGCCGCGCTCGATGCCGTCGGCGAGCAGGAGGTCATGGTCGGCTACTCGGACTCCAACAAGGACGTCGGCTATGTCGCCTCCGGCTGGCGCGTGTACCGCGCGCAGATCGAGATGGCCGAGGTCATGCGCGAGCACGCCGTCCGCTGGCGGTTCTTCCATGGCCGCGGCGGCGCCGTCGGGCGCGGCGGCGGCCCGAGCTACACGGCCGTCCGCGCGCAGCCGCCGGGCACTGTGGCCGGGCGGCTGAAGGTCACCGAGCAGGGCGAGATGCTGTCGGCGAAGTTCTCCCTGCGCGAGATCGCCCACCGCGAGCTCGAGCTCACGACCAGCGCGGCGCTCGTCACGACGCACGACCGCTCCGCGCACACGCGGCCCGAGCGCCAGCGGCGCTATGAGGAGGTCGTCTCGCAGATGGCCGAGGTGTCGAGCAAGGCCTACCGCGATCTCGTCTACGACGACCCGGACTTCGCCGGCTTCTTCCACGCGGTCACGCCGGTGCGCGAGGTCTCGCGGCTGCAGCTCGGCTCGCGTCCGGCGCGCCGCAAGGATTCGAGCGCGATCCAGGACTACCGCGCGATCCCGTGGGTCTTCTCGTGGACGCAGACGCGCGCCGTGCTGCCGGCGTGGTACGGCCTCGGCACGGCGCTCGAGACCGCGCGCGAGCGCCACGGCGTGGAGCTGCTGCGCGAGATGGAGGACGAGTGGCCGTACTTCGCGGCGCAGATCTCCAACGCCGAGATGGCCTGCGTGAAGGCCGACCTCACGATCGCCCGGCGCTACGCGCAGCTGTGCGCCGACGATGCGGTCCGCGCGCGCATCTGGGGCGCGATCGAGGAGGAGTTCGAGCGCACCGTGCGCGAGATCGGCGCCGTCCGCGACGAGGAGAGCCTGCTCGACCGCGAGCCGCTCCTGCAGCGTGCGATCGCGCGCCGCAACCCGTTCATCGACCCGCTGTCGTTCGTGCAGCTCGAGCTGCTGCGCCGGCTGCGGGCGCCCGGCGGCCACCCCGACGACCCCGACCTGGTGCGGGCCAGCCTGCTCGCCATCAACGGCATCGCGGGCGGGCTCCGAAACACCGGATGACGCGCGTCTACGTCTGCGGGCACCGCAACCCGGACACCGACTCGATCGCGGCGGCGATCGGCTACGCGGAGCTCAAGAACCACCTGTCCGACGGCGAGACCGAGTACATCCCGGTACGGCTCGGCGACGTCAACGCGCAGACGCAGTGGCTGCTCGACCGCAGCCGGGCACCCGTCCCGGACCATCTCCCGCATGCCTACCTGCGCGCGAAGGACGTCATGCGCACGAGCTTCCCCGTCGCCGGCCGCAACGACCCGGTGCGCAGCGTCGGCCTGATGATGGCCTCGGAGGGCATGGACCTCGTGCCGGTCGTCGACGAGGACGGCGTCCTGAGCGGTCTGCTGACGGAGCGCGCGCTCGCGCGCCGGTACATCCGCGAGTCGCGCGAGGCGTCGCGGCTCGACGTGCCCACGCCGGTCACGTCGATCGTCGACGTCCTCGAGGGCGACCTGGTCTGCGGCGATCCCGCCGTCGAGATCAAGGGGCGCGTTTGGGTGCAGGCGATGCACTCGACAGCCGAGAGCAAGGTCCAGCCGGGCGACGTCGTCGTCATCGGCGACCGGCCGAAGGCGACCGAGCGGGCGCTGGCCAACGGGATCGCGCTGCTCGTGCTCAGCAACGACACGCGGCCCGGCGACAGGGTGATCGAGATGGCCGCGGAGCACGGCGCCTGCATCGTCGTCTCGCCGCTGGACTCCTACGTCACCTCGCGGATGATCACGCTCTCGGAGCCGTGCCGCGCGCTCGCCGAGGACGACCCGCTGACCGTCCGCCGCGACGACCTCGTGCGCGACGTCTCCGAGGAGATCAAGAACGTGCACTACCGGGCGGCGGTCGCCGTCGACCGCCACGGCAGGCCCGTCGGCGTCGTCACGCGCTCGGACCTGCTCAACCCGAGGCCGCGCCGCGTGCTGCTCGTCGATCACGCCGAGCGCGCGCAGACGGTGCCGGGCATCGAGGAGGCCGAGATCGTCGAGATCCTCGACCACCACCACATCGGCTCGATCGAGACGAAGCTGCCGGTGACGGCGATCTTCGATCCGGTCGGCTCGACGGCGACGCTCGTCGTCGAGCGCTTCGGCCAGAGCGGCAGCGACCCCGCGGCGCCGACGGCGACGATGCTGCTCGGAGCGATCCTGTCCGACACGGTCCTGCTGACGTCCCCGACGACGACGGAGCGCGACCGTGTGGCCACCGCCGGGCTCGAGGAGCTGCTGGAGCTCGACGCCCAGCAGTTCGGCCGCGAGATGTTCGAGCACAGCTCCGACGTCGCCGACGTGCCCGCGGCGGAGCTCGTCAGGCGCGACCTCAAGGAGTACGAGATCGACGGCGGGCGCACGCTGAGCGTCGCGCAGATCGAGACCGTCGGGCACGCCGTGTTCGATCGCGCAGGAGAGCTGCTCGAGGCCGCCGAGGCGCACCGCGAGCGCCGCGACCACCTCCTGTTCGCGGTCATGCTGACCGACATCCTGGAGCAGCACACGCGGCTGCTCGTCACGGGCAACGAGACGCTTGCCGAGCGCGCGTTCGAGCAGCCGGTGAAGGACGGCGCGCTCGAGCTGCCCGGCGTGATGAGCCGCAAGAAGCAGGTTGCCCCGGGCCTGCTGGCGGCCGCCGGCGCGGCCTGACGCGACCGCCGCGCGGCGGCGGCGCTGATAGGTGATGAGAGCAGCTAGCCTGGTGCGCATGAGGATGCGGACGGGGACCTGCCGAGCGGCTGTGGCCGCAGTCGTGGCCGCCGCCCTGTTGGCCGGCTGCGGCGGATCGGACGACGCCGGCGCGCCGGCGGCGAAGGCCGAGCCGAACGCCGGCGACTGGAAGCCGTGGGTCCTGGGCTCCGGCGCGGACGTCGTCGTCGCGCCGCCCCCGCGCGAGGGTTCGGTTGCCGCGCGGCGCGACGAGCAGGCGCTCGCCGCCGCCGTCCGCGGACGCACCCCCGGCCAGGAGCGCCGGGCGCGCGAGCAGGCGAAGGAGGCGGTCGTCGAGCCGTGGATGTCGCACGCGCTGCAGTTCGTCTCCGAGCGCGTCAAGAACCCGCCCGTGTCCTCGCGCGCCTACGGCCTGGTGAGCATCGCGATGCACGATGCCGCGATCGCCGCCTACCACTGGAAGCAACGCTACCGGCGCGCGGCGCCGGCACGCGACGATGCGCTTCTCGACGTGCCCGCCGACCCGTCCTATCCGTCCGAGCACGCGGCGATCGCGGGCGCCGGCTCGCGCGTGCTCGAGTACCTGTTCCCGGAGGCGCCGAAGGCGCGCCTGGAGCTCGACGCCGAGGAGGCCGCGGAGGCACGCGTCGCGGCGGGCGTGAGCTATCCGAGCGATGCCGAGGCCGGCCTGAAGCTCGGCCGCGACGTCGCCGCGCGCGTGATCGCGCAGGCCAGGCGCGACGGGTCGACGCGGCGCTGGGACGGCAGGCGGCCGCGCGGGCGCGGGTACTGGGAGCCGCCGCCGGGCTCGATCGCGCGGCCCGTCGAGCCGCTCGCCGGCACGTGGGACACCTGGGTCCTGCGCGACGGCAAGCAGCTGCGCCCGCCGCCGCCGCCCGACTTCGGCTCGGCCAAGTTCCGCGCCGAGGCCAGCGAGCTGGTGCGCATCCGCAAGAGCCTGACCCCCGAGCAGAAGCGGATCGCGAGCTTCTGGGCCGGCGGCCAGGGCACGCCGCTGCCGGCGGGCGTGTGGAACCAGGTCATGCTCGAGTACGTCCCCGAGCGGGGGCTGAGCGTGCCGCGCCAGACGCGCGTCTTCGCGCTGCTGAACGCCGCGATGGCCGATGCCGGCGTCGCCGCGTGGGACGCGAAGTTCACCTACTGGGGCCCGCGGCCGGAGAACGCGATCCGCGATCTCGGGCTGGACCGCGATTGGGAGCCCTACCTCGACACCCCGTTCTTCCCGGCCTACGTGTCGGGTCACTCGACGTACTCGGGCGCGGCCGGCAGGGTGCTCGCGCACCTGTTCCCCGACGACGCCGAGCTGTGGCGTCAGAAGGCCGACGAGGCCGGGATCTCGCGCCTGTACGGCGGGATCCACTTCCGCAGCGACAACGTCCACGGGTCGCGGATGGGCCGCGAGATCGGGCGCCTCACGATCCAGCGGGCCGAGCAGGACGGAGCGCAGTCTTGAGGCTGCCGCGCGGCGGCACCGCGCTCGTCGCCGCGGCGCTGCTCGGGCTCGCCGCGGGCTGCGGCGGCGACGATGACGAGGAGGACCGCTTCGGCGCGATTCCGAAGAAGACGATCGTCGCGCCCGCGAACGAGACCGCTCCGCGCTGGCAGGAGCTCGCCCGGCTGCGCGGCTCCGGCGAGGCATCCGAGAAGGTGACCGTGTCCAAGGACGCGCTGCAGTGGCGCATCCGCTGGGGCTGCGACGAGGGCGACATCGAGATCCGGGTGGAGCCCGCGCCGAAGAACACCGACGGGCTGGCCACCGGCAGCTGCCCGGACCGCGACAGCGTGATCTGGGTCGGCTCCGGTGAGCGGACCATCGACGCGCGGTCGCCCGGCGGCTTTCGGATCGTCATCGAGGAGGAGGTGCGCACCCCGCTGCGCGAGCCCGAGCTCCCGGAGATGCGCTCCCGCGAGGCGCGCGAGATCGCGCGCGGTCGCTTCATGCCCGTCGAGCTCAAGGGCCGCGGGACGGCGACGCTCTACGAGCTGCCGGGCGACCGGCTGGCGCTGCGCATGGAGGGCTTCGGCACCGAGCCGAACCCGGATCTCGACGTCTGGGTCAGCGAGAGCGCCGAGCCGACGTCCACGCGCCGGATCTTCCGCGCCGGCCACACGACGGTGGGCCGCCTGAAGTCGACGATCGGCGACCAGAACTACCTCCTGCCCAAGGACGTCGAGGCGGGGCGGGTGCGCGCGGTCGTCGTGGTCAACAACCGCGAGCGCATCGCCTACGCGGCCGCCAGGCTCAGGCGCTGAAACGGGGCCCACGCCCGAAGCTGCTGCGCCGGGCCGCGAGGCCGTATCCTGCGCTCCGCGCATGCCCGGACCGCCCGTCAAGATCGCGATCGCCGGTGGTGGATACGGCGCCAAGGTCGCGCTGCCGGTGCTCGGCGAGCTCGACGAGCTCGAGCCGGTCGCCGTCTGGTCGCGGCGCGCGGAGCGCGCTTCCGACCTGGCCGAGCAGCACGGCCTTCAGCTCGGCACGGCGGACCTCGACGAGCTGCTGGCGCATCCCGGCCTCGAGGCGGTCCACGTCGCGACGCCGGTCGCCACGCACGCCGAGGTCGCCATCGCCGCCGCCCGCCGCGGGCTGCACGTGCTGTGCGAGAAGCCGCTGGCCATGGACCTCGCGCAGGCGCGCGAGGTCGCCGCGGCGATCGAGCAGGCCGGCGTCGTCGGCGCCGTCAACTACGGCCGGCGCTTCCAGGATGCGCGCGAGCGCGTGCTGCAGCGTGTCGCGGAGGTGGCCGGCGAGCCGCGGATGGTGTCGATCTCGCTCGTCTTCGACGACCACGCCGAGCCGGGCTCGCGACCGTTCACCTGGGTGCAGGACGCGTCGCTCGGCGGCGGCCGGCTGCAGGGCTACGGCGTGCACGACCTCGACCTGCTGCTCGAGGCGTTCGGCGGCGTGCAGTCCGTCGCGGCCGCGACCGATGTCGGTGTCCGCGAGCGGGCGGCGCCCGACGGCACCCCGCACGCCGTCACGGCCGAGGACGCCTATGTGATCCTCGTGCGCTTCCGCGGCGGCGGCCTGGGCCAGATCAGCCTCGTGGCGACCGCGCGCCACAAGCGCGGCGACAGGATCGAGGTCCACGGCGCCGATGGCACGGTGCGGCTGGACGCCGACAAGCGCCTGCACTGGGGACGCGCCGGTGAGGAGCTGCAGATCGAGGGCCCGCTCGGCGCCAGCTCGAAGGACGCCTACGCCCGTGTCGCGCGCAACTTCTGCAGCGCGATCCGCGACGGCGCGGCGGCCGACCCCGGGCTCGGCGAGGCCCTGCGCGTGCAGGCGCTGCTCGACGCCGTGCGCCGCGCCGATGCCGAGCGGCGCTGGGTCGAGCCCGAGCAGGTCTAGATCCAGATGGCCCGCCGAATCACGCTCGTGCGCCACGGCCAGACCGAGCGCTCCATCAACAGCGTCTACTCCGGCCGGCTCGACGTCTCGCTGACCGACGTCGGCCGCGAGCAGGCGCAGCAGACCGCGCGGCTGCTCGCCGGCGCCGGCGTCGACGCGGTGATCACGAGCCCGCTGCTGCGCGCGCGCGACACCGCCCAGGTCATCGCCGGCGCCACCGGCGCGCAGCTGCGGGTCGACGAGCGGCTGACCGAAGTCGACTACGGGCCGTTCGAGGGGCTGGACCGCGAGGGCGCGCGCGAGCGCTTCGGCGAGGTGTTCGAGGCCTGGCGCGCCGACCCGTTCGGCTCGCCCGTGCCTGGGATGGAGCCGCTGACCGAAGCGCTCGCGCGCGCCCGCAGCGCGACGGCCGAGGCGCTCCAGGCGCACGAGCACCCGCTGATCGTCGGCCACCAGGGCATCCTGCGGATCGTGCTCGTCGCGCTCGGCGAGATCGAGCCAGGCGACTACTTCCAGACGCGGCTGAAGGAGGCAGAGCCGGTCGTCGTCGAGGCTCCGGCGGTCCGTTGAGCTCCGGCCGCAAGTGCGCGCCCGCTCGCCCAAACGTGCTTGACGGCCGGCCGACGGCCCTGTCTGCTTGAGGCCATGAAGCTCGAGTTCAGGAACCTGGGGCCGTGGATCTTCGGCACCGAGCAGCTCAAGCGCTTCACGCAGGACTCGCCGATCATGCCCGACGTCTGGCTGCAGTACGGCCGCGAGCCGGGCGCCGCGATCGACCTGCTGCTCGAGCCGCACGCCCAGTCCAGCACCGCCGAGCTCGCCCAGGCGGTGCTCGAGGCCGACCACAGCGCGACCGATCCCGCCCCGCTGCAGCTCGCCTACAACGGCTCGCACGTGGCTGTGCGGCTGACGTTCGGCGAGCTGCTGCGCAGCGTGCTGCCGCTGTCGGAGTGGTGGCAGCAGCATCTCTGGCCGCCGGCGGCCGACGCCGTCGCCGACGTGCTCGCATCGCGTCGCGAGGAGATCGTCGAGGGGCTGAAGGAGCCGATGCGCGAGCAGGGCCGCCGGCCGGTGCGCGAGGGCGAGCTGGCCGGCGCGCTGATCTGGTTCACGGGGCTCGTCGGGCGCATCGCATGGGAGCTTGCGCATCCCGACGCCGACCAGCCCGACGAGGAGCCGCCGCCGGGGCTGACGTACGACCTGCTCGTCGAACTCGCCGCCGACGCGCTCGGCGAGCTGCAGCGCCTGCCGCCGCCCGGCCGCCCGCTGCTGTGGTCGGTGAACCGCAACCGCCCCGCGCGACCGGCGCTGTGGCGGTCGCGCAACACGATCAAGGCCGACGCGGCCGCGCTGCTGTTCGACCTGCGCTGCGACGACGTCTGCTGGGCGGTGATCGACTCGGGCGTCGACGCCACGCACCCGGCCTTCGCCCGGCGCGGCCCCGACGGGCTCCCGACGGGCGAGTCGCGCGTGAGAGCGACGTACGACTTCACCCGCCTGCGGACGGTCCTCGCCGGCACCGGCGCCGACCGCGACACGCTCGGCGACGAGGGCGACGAGCAGCGCCGCGAGA
>DATMJM010000204.1:0-2281 GCA_035553935.1 Solirubrobacteraceae bacterium | reverse complement strand
TCGACGCTGACGCCGAGGGCCTGCGCGGCGACGCCGATCCGGATTCCCTCGTCCATCGTGGCGCGAGCCTACTGCGGCGGCATGCCGCAGCGGCTGGACGATCCAGACGTCTAGTCCTCGTAGCGCGTGAAGTCCTTCTTGCGCGCGCCGCAAACGGGGCAGAACCACGTGTCGGGGATGTCGTCGAACGCCGTGCCCGGCGGGATTCCGCCGTCGGGGTCGCCCTCGTCGGGGTCGTAGATGAAGCCGCAGGATTCGCAGATCCAGCGCGTGGTGGCGGTCTCTGTGCTCATTGCGATCAGGGTAGGCGATACCTTCGCGCGGTGGCTTGCGAGCGCCCGACCATCGCCGAGCGGCTGCGCAGCGCCGGGCCGCCGAGCCCCCCGCGTCAGTCGGCGTCGGTGATCGTCATGCGCGACGCGACCGTCGGCCTCGAGCTGCTGCTCGTCCGCCGCAACCCGCAGCAGCGCTTCATGGGCGGCTTCTGGGTCTTTCCGGGCGGCGCGGTCGACGAGGGCGAGTCGCACGCCGCGGCCGCGGTACGCGAGCTCGCCGAGGAGGCTGGGATCACCGGAGTCGACCCGTGCGAGCTCGTCGAGTACAGCCGCTGGATCACCCCGGAGGCGATCGAGAAGCGCTTCGACACGCGCTTCTTCCTCGTCCGGTCGCCGGATGCGGCACGGCCGCGCGTGGACGGGCGCGAGTGCGTCGACCTGCGCTGGGCGACGGCGCGCGACGCGCTCGACGACTGGGCCGGCGGCGGGCTGGCGCTCGTGTTCCCGACCATCAAGCTGCTCGAGGGCCTCTGCGCGTTCGCGAGCGTCGCCGAGCTCCTCGATCACGCCGCCGGTCTGGACGTGCGGCCGATCCTTCCGCGCGTGGTCGCCGGCGCCGACGGCCCGCGCGTGCTGCTGCCGGGCGAGCCGGGCTACGACGACCGCCGGCCGCGCTGAGGCCCCCTGCGCAGTGCAAGAACTCCCGCCCCGCCACGCGCGGAACGTACCTGGACCTGGCTGGTTTTACTGGGGTACCCCAGGATCGCGCGGTGCGTGATCCAGCGCACACTGGGGTTGACCACCGCAGGATGCGCTGCATAAGGTAGCAGCGGGACACTCCTTATTTCTGCAGACCGCTGCGGTCTCAGATCGAGAGGGCAGGGACGTGATGACCGTGGGGCAGTGGGGATCGTCGTATGAGCGGAGCGCCGGGAAGCACGATCCGGCGGGTGCCGCTCGGCCGCAGGGCGACCGCGTTCGCGCCGCGGCGCGCGACCGCCTCCTCGCCCGCGTGCGCACCGACGTCATCCCGGGCCTCGAGGAGCTCGCCGATCCCGCCGCCGATCCCGCCGATCTCATGGCCGTCGCAGATCGCCACTCGCGGCGCCTGCGCGGCGAGCTCGAGCGCTCCGAGGGCGGCAGCGCGCTGCTCGGCGTCGACCTCGCCGATCCCGCCTGCTCCACCGACCGCGAGTGGCTTCGCGGGCACCTGCACGACACCGCCCTGCAGATCCTCGAGTTCATCGCCGGAGACGGCTTCGGGACGGGGTTGCCGGCGCCCAAGATCGCGCAGCTCGCCGGCGGCGCCGCGCGCGACCTGCACGACTGGGTCGAGTCCGAGCAGAGCGCCGTCGAGCCCGAGCTGCTGCCCGAGCTCGAGCTCATAACCCGGCAGGCCGGCACGCTGCATCCGCGCGTCGAGCTCGAGGTCGGCACGATCGGCGCGTCGCCCACCAGCGAGCAGGTCGAGGCGCTCACCGGCGCCGTGCGCGAGGCGGTCAACAACGCCCGCAAGCATGCCAACGCCTCGCACGTCATCGTCCACGTCGAGTGCGACGACGACGGGCGCACGGCGATCACAGTGACCGACGACGGCACCGGCATCGATCACGAGCAGGTGCGCAGCGCCGGCGGGCTCGGCGTCAAGGGCAGCATCGTGGGGCGCATGAACCGCATCGGCGGGCACGCGTCGCTGCAGGACGCGCCGGGTGGCGGGACGCGGGTCACCCTCGTGAGCCCGAGGCCGCGATCGTGAGCGAGATGAAGATCCGCGTGGTCGTGGCCGACGACTTCCCGCTCGTGCGGGAGGGCATCGTACGAGCGCTGGACGCCGATCCCGCGATCGACGTCGTCGGCCAGGCCGGGAACGGGCAGGCTGCGCTCGAGCTCGCCGAGCAGCTCGAGCCCGACGTCTTGATCCTCGACCTGTGCATGCCCGCCCTCGGCGGCCTCGCCGTGCTCGACAAGCTGCGCACCAGCCGCCCCGCCGTCCGCATCATCGTCAT
>DATMJM010000203.1:0-2940 GCA_035553935.1 Solirubrobacteraceae bacterium | reverse complement strand
CGCACGAGCCGGGCTGCAGCGCGGGCGCCGCCTCCGGTTTCGCCGCGGGCGCCGCGGGTCCCGCGACCTGGGGCGCGGGAGCCGTCGGCGGCGGCGGCGGCGGCGAGTTGTCGCTCGTGAAGATCCAGGCCCGCCCCTGGCCGCCGATCACGCCGTCGGCGAGGTAGGCCGAGGCGGCGAAGTCCAGGAAGCCGTCGCGGTTGAGATCCCCCATCGGGACGAGCCCGACGCCGAATCCGTCGCCGCGAGCGCCGCTGGGATTCGGGATCGTCATGAGGTTCGTCCCGCTCTGGACGTTGACGAAGTGCACGTCTGCCACCGCGCTGTTGGAGACCTCCGTGAACGTGTCGAAGTGAAAGCCGCCGACGAGCAGCTCGTTGGCCGGGAAGCTTGGCCCGTCGGCGAGGTTGCCGACGCCGGTGAACGCGCCGCCGAAGTTGCTCCCGGGATACGGCGTCGGGTCGGTCATGCTGGCGAACTGCCAGCTGCCCGACGCGCCGCCACCGCCGCCGACGGCGTTGAAGGCCCAGATCTTGCCGTCGTCGGTCGTCAGCGCGTTCTGCAGCGCCGCCGGCAGCAGGATGTCGGGTGCCGTCGACGCGCCGAGGTCGCCGACCGCGCGCCCGCCGTTGAACGAGCCGCTGAACTGCGACAGCTTCTGGATCTCCGGATGCGTGACGGCGACGGTCCCGCCCCGCGTCTGGTGCGCGGTTCCGGTCGCGCCGTCGAAGACGACCGCCGCGCCGACGGCGTCGAAGCCGATCCCCGGCGATGCGAGCGGGTAGTCGGCGTTGCGGATCGCGATCGTGAACTCCGGCGCGCACGACGCCGCGCCCGGGCTGGCGAAGCAGTCGGTCGTGGCGACGTTGGTGTTGACGTCGCCCAACCGGTAAAGGTTGCCGCCGAACTCCCCGCTGGCGGTCTGCGCGATCGGGTTTTGGATGTCGTAGATGGCGCTGTCGAGGATCGCCCGCGGGTTGCTGCCGGGGATCGCAGCGCCGCTGTAGGCCCATGCCTTGCCGTTCGTGCAGAAGTCGACCGTCGAATCGGCGCAGGCGGTTCCAGGCATCGCCTGCGCCGGGGTCTCGCGGAAGTTGCGCGCGGTGACCACGATGTCGGCGACGCCGTCGCCGTCGAGATCCCCGATCCGGCTCGCGCGCGGGGTCGGCGGGCAGGGGCCGACGCCGGCGTTGTTGTTCTCGGCGGGCGAGCCCGCGCACGGCGCCATCGCCTGCGGCGACGCCATGACGCGTCCGAACTGCGGCCCGCCGCCGAGGGCGGCCTGCGCCTCGCGGTCGGCAGGCGGCATGTCGATGCGCTTGATCACCGCGCGCGTCGCGCCGTCGATGACGTAGCCGCGCCCGAGCGGCGGATCGCTGCCCGTCGCCTCGCTGCCGGGATCGAGCACGTCGACGCGCTTGCTGCGCGCGCCCACGATGATCTCCGGGATGCCGTCGGGGCCGCCGACCGTCGCCGCGTCGCAGATGCGGTCGGCGTCGCCGCCGTCGCCGCCGCGACAGCTGCCGACGTCGGGCATCGTCTCGACGTAGACGAACGCGATCACCGGATCGGCGCCGCCGGGGTTGAGCTCCGGCGGCACGATCGTGTCGATGTGCGCGCCGCTGGCGCCGTCGAACACGAACACGCGCGTCGGCTCGGTCTGCCCCTGGGCGACGAGCAGGTCCAGCCGCCCGTCGCCGGTCAGGTCGGCGGCGGCGACGCCCCAACCGAACGAACCGCCGCCGGTCGGCTGGGGCGTCTCGATCGTCTTGACGTTGAACGTGCGCGGCAGGCCCGGGGCCTGTGCGGCAGCCGACGCCGCCGGCAGCGCGACGGTGGCGAGTGCGACGACGGGCAGGGCCTTCAGCCGCCGACGAAGTCCATTTCGAGCAGGCATCGGCCGGAACCTATGTACGCCTCCGTGCCGGAGGCAATGGGTGTCAGCACCTATGTGCGCGGTGCCGATACCCCCATCCGGCAGGGGGCGCTGAGGGCGACCCACCATCGTCGTCCGCCTGGTGGCGCATCTCGCGCTACTCCCCGTCGAGGATGAGCGCGGCGGCGGCGTCGAGATCCGCGACTTTAGGCTGCTCGCTCAGCGGCAGCGGCCAGCGGCGCTCGAGGCGGCTGACCCAGATCGCGTGCAGCCCGGCGGCGCGTGCGCCCATCACGTCCCAGGCATGCGCGGCGACGAGGACCAGCTGTGCGGGCGCCAGCGACAGGTCGGCGGCGGCGTGCTCGTACACCGCGCGATGCGGTTTGTATACGCCGACCTCTTCGGTCGACATGACCCGATCGACGAGGCGATCGATTCCGGCACGCGCCAGCAGCGTCCGCGTGTTCTTCTCGGTGCCGTTGGTGAGCGCGACGACGTGCAGGTCGCTTGCCGACAGGCGCTGCAGGGCGCTGCCCGCATCCGGGTACGGATCGAGCTCGGCGAGTCCGGCGAGGATCTCGTCGGCACGGTTCGGATCGAGCGCGAGCTGCGCGAGCAGCGACCGCAGCGTGCTGCCCGCGATGTCGCCGAACGGGCGGAACTCGCCGGCGAGCGTCATCGCTGTGGCCGTGTGCAGAGTGCGCGCGAACCACGCCTCGAGCGCGAGCGGCGGCGCTCCGATTCGCTCGAGGCGCTCGCGGAGCGGCCCGAGGTCGAACAGGGTTCCCATGACGTCGAGGCAGACGGCGCGAGCTGCGATCGCTTCTCCCATCGTGGCTTGACTTCCCATCGCTCCGCGTCGCTAGTCTGCTCGCGGCCGGCAGGGCCTTGCTCGGCTACGTCACGCCGACGGATCACGGGGGGCGCAGTGGCGTGATATCGATCCTCGTGCTGCGCTCGTCCCGCTCGTCCCGTTCAACGTGCTCGACGACGCCGCCGGACCGACTTCGTTTCGCATGCGACTCAATCAGGAGAGGGATACGAACCCGAGCCCCCGAGCGTCC
>DATMJM010000202.1:0-6349 GCA_035553935.1 Solirubrobacteraceae bacterium | reverse complement strand
CAGCGTCCTGCGCAGCCCAGACCCGAGCGTTCTCGTTGGCGAAGGGCTGATGGCCGCCGGCGATGTCGATGATCGACAGCCGGCGTGCGCCCAGCGAGCAGCCGTCGGCTGACACGAAGCCCGCATCGTCGGGGCCGCGGTACTGCATGACGTCGGTCATCGTGCGCAGGACGGGCTCGGGCAAGGGCGCTTCGCCGCCGCCGCCGAGCCGGAACGCGCCGGCGATTCCACACATGTCGTTACCGTAGCGCCGCCCACCGTGGCCGACCTACTCGTCAGTCCAGTGCCGGCGCCCGCCGGACGACGAGCTCAGGAGCTCGGGGCGCCGCGCCGGAGGGTCGTGCGCAGGCGCTGGCGCTGGCGCAGGAGGCCGACGACGGCAGCGTCCGGATGGCGCGGCTTGCGGCCGGCGGCCGCGACGCCGTAGCCCCACAGCATCCCCAGCGCCGCCGGCTGCTTGCGCGCGCGGTAGAGCGCTCGCAGCGCGAGATAGCTCGGGCGATAGCCCATGTACCACGAGGCGCGGCCGAGCGCGGCGCCGTGATGCAGGGAGGTCAGCTCGCGCCCGCCCTCGGGGCGGTTGTGGCGGAAGGGCAGCTCGACGAACGTCTTGGTCTTCATGCCGCGCAGCTGCACGCGCAGCTCGTCCAGACCATCCCAACCCATGCACGGCTCGAGCTCGAACAGGTCGACGACGCACTCGCGGCGGTACGCGCGAGCCGCCCCCCAAACGGTGGATTCCAGCTTCGTGCGGCGCACCCAGTCGCCGCTCTGGAGCTCCGTGCACGTGCCGCTGGCGATGCCGAGTGCGGGATCGGCTTCGAAGCGCGCCATCAGCTCGTCGCAGTGCGTGCTGTCGAAGTCGATGTCGGCGTCGATCTTGATGACCACATCGGGGACCGGCTCGAGCGCGGCGACCCCGTCGCAGAATGCGAGCAGCGCGCGGCCCTCGCGGCGTCCGCGGGCAAGGCCCGCGCCCTCGTCGTGCTCGCGGTCGATGACCGTCAGCCAGGGCAACTCGCCCGCGACCTCGGCCAGCAGCTGCCGCGTCCCGTCGGTCGAGCCGTCGTCGACGACGACCCACGCGACCGGCGGGCGCGTCTGCGCCGCGAGCGCGCCGGCCAGCCGCCTGAGGTTGTCCTCCTCGTTGCGGGCGGGGGTGACGACGGCGTAGTCGAGGCGGCTCACGGCTTCAGCTGTCTCAGCGCGGCGTGCCCCGCGGCGGCGAGGGCGCGCAGGTGCCCACGCCGCGCCGGCGGCCTGCGTGCGTTGGCGAGCGCGTGCGTCAGGTGTCCGAGCATGACGCCGGCGGCCTCAGCCGACGCCGCGCCGCGGCCCGCGTGCTTGCGCGCGAAGCGCACGCGACTGCGCGCGTAGACCGCGAGCAGGTCATGGCGCGAGCGCGACGCGCCGCCATCGTGCTGAGCCGTCGCGCGCGGCTCGAAGCGCACGTTCCATCCTCGCGCGCGCGCGCGAGCGCACAGGTCCATGTCCTCGCAGTACATGAAGAAGCCCTCGTCGAGCGGCCCGATCTGCTCGAGCACGGCGCGTCGCACGAGCAGGCAGGCGCCGGACACCCACTCCGGCGAGCCGCTGCGCAGGTAGGCGGCCGGGTCGCGCACCTGCTCGTCCGTCCAGCAGGCCAGCGGCCAGAGGCGGTGCAGGAACAACGCCTGCGCGTACGTCGAGCGGCGGCGCGGGAAGCGAAACTGGCTCCAGGCCAGCGATCCATCGGACTCCAGCAGGCGCGGCGCGACGATCGCGGCGCCGGGCTCGCGCTCGAGCACGTTGACGAGCGTGGCGAGTTCGGCCGGCGCGATCCTCGCATCCGGGTTGACCAGCAGGACGTATGGCGATCGCGAGCGCGGGATGCCGATGTTGCAGCCGGCGGCGAAGCCTCCGTTGGAGGGCGCCCGCACGGCGTCGACCGGGAGCTTGGAGACGGCGGCCAGCGAGTCGTCGGACGAGGCATTGTCGACGACGGTGACGTCGACCCAGTCGAGCGCCGCGAGCGGAGCCACGCAGCCGGGCAGGACGGCGGCGCTGTTGTAGGCGACGACGACCACCTGGACACGTACGCCCGGGCGCGCCTGCACGCCGACGGGCGCCGGCGCGGGGGATACCACCGCTGCGTGCACGTCGCCTGGCATCGGCGCAACGCTACCGTGGCTCTGGGCGCGCGCCCCTACCCCTCTGGCCAGTCTGGCGGCGGCAGGCGGCGGTACGCTCGCTGCGATGGCCGACAGCATCCCACCGCGCGGCGCGCGCGAGGACGCCGTGATCGTGCCCACGGAGCCGATGCGCCAGCGCGTGATCGGAGGTTTCGGCTGGGTCGGCCTCTCGCAGATCGCGATGCAGATCACGCGCGTGCTGGTCGCGCTCGTCGTCGCGCGGCTGCTCACTCCCGAGGAGTACGGGCTCGCCGCCCTGACGCTGGTCTTCGCGAGCCTCGTGCTCGTGTTCTCGGACTTCGCGCTGGGCGCCGCGCTGGTCCAGCGCAAGACGCTCAGCGAGGATGCCCGCTGCACCGCCTTCTGGTTCACCATCGCGTGCGGCGCGTCATTCACCGTGCTCGGAGTGGTCGCGTCGGGTCCGATCGCCGCGCTGTACGGCCATCCCGAGACCCAACCGCTGTTCGCGGTCCTGTCGCTGAGCTTCCTGCTGACCGCGCTGGGCGCGACACAGCAGGCGCTGCTGCTGCGCGAGATGAACTTCCGGCGCCTCGAGCTGCTGACGATCTGCGGCGCGCTCGCCGGGGCGCCGGTCGCGATCGCGCTTGCCGCCGCGGGGACCGGGGCGTGGGCGATCATCGGCCAGCAGCTCGCCGTGGCGGCCGTGACCACCGTGCTCATGTGGCGCGGATCGTCGTGGCGCCCGAGCATGCGCTTCTCGAAGGCGAGCCTGCGAGACCTGTGGTCGTTCAGCGGCTACGTCGTCGGTCATCGCCTGCTCTTCTACCTGCACGCCAACGCCGATCGCTTCATCATTGGCCGCTTCATCGGCGCCGGCGCGCTCGGTGCGTACGCGATCGCCCACAACGTCATGCTTCAGCCCGCCGCGCGGATCGGCGGTCCCTTGCAGCGCATCCTCGCGCCGGCGTTCGCCCGCATGCAGGACGAGCCCGAGCGCATCGCGGTCGCGTGGGCGCGCGTCGTGCGCTTGCTGGCCGCGGTGTCGGTCCCGGCGCTCGGCGGCCTGATCGTCGTCGCCGACGAGTTCGTGACGGTCGCGCTCGGCGACAGGTGGGCCGCGGCCGTGCCGCTCGTCCAGATCCTCGCCTGGGTGGGGATCCTGACGGCGCTTCAGAGCATCAACATGGACGTGCTGATGGCCCGCGACCGTACGTTGCTCATGTTCCGCTTCTCGCTGGCCTTCGTCCCGGTGCACATCGCGGCGTTCGCGATCGGCGCGCAATGGGGGGTCGTCGGCGTCGCCGTCGCCTACGCGATCTCCAGCACGCTCGTCGAGCCGTGGCTGACCGTGCTCGCTGCGCGCGTGCTGGGCGTCTCGCCGATGATCTTCGTGCGCGCCGTCAGCGGCGTCTTCCAGGCCAGCGCGCTGATGGTGGGCGTGCTGCTGGTGGCCCGCGCGGGGCTGCTCGAGGCCGAGCTTCCGGCGGCCGCGCGCCTGCTGGTCCTGATCGCCGCCGGGCTCGCCGTCTACGTTCCGCTGTGCATGTGGCGCGCGCCCGAGGTCGCGCGCGACGGGCGGGCCCTGCTGGCGCACGTACGCCGTCCGCGCGTGCTCGCGGCGCAGGCGCAGCCGGCCGACAGCCGACCGTGAGGTTCGGGCACGGTCGCCGCCGGGCGGCGCGCACCGCGATCACCGCGGGCGTGACCGCGTGGAGGCGATGCGTCATCCCCGGCCTCGCCTCCACGCAAGATGCCCGCATGGTCGTGGGGCGACGACCGCGGGCACTCCAGTCACGGGATGTCACGCAACATCCGGTTGTGCGACGCCTACTATGCGCCGCGCACGGCCGCCAGGCCCTGGCCGAACGGTTAGGCCGCGCTCCCTGTCTCGACCTTTCTCCACCCGTGCCGTGCCGCCGGCGGCGGCACGATCGCGCTACGTCGCCGGCGCCGGCTCCTCGGCGGCGGCGCCGAGCTCCGCCAGGACGTCCTCGGTGTGCTCGCCGAGATGCGGCGAGCGCCGCGCCGGCAGCCGTCCCGAGACGCTGAACCGCAGCGGCGACGCCGGCGTGAGGTACGTCCCCACGGGATGCTCGACCATCGAGAACATCGGGTTGTCCTCCGAGCAGCGCGGGTCCTCCTCGACGAGCTGCTTGAACGTCTGGTACGGGCCCCAGGAGACGCCGGTGCCGGCGAACGTCGCGCGGATCTGCTCGAGCGTGCGCTCGGCGAACCACGGGGTCAGCAGCTCGCGGATGAGGTCGCGGCCCTTGTAGCGCCCCGCCTCGCCGCGGAAGTCGTGACCCGTCGCCTCGCAGACCTTGTCGAAGAGCTGCTCGGTGCCGGTCGCCTCCTTGAGCGCCTTCCACTGGCGGCTCGTCAGCGCGACCACCATCACGCGGCGCCCGTCGGCGGTCGGGAAGTCGCCGCCGAACGCACCGTAGAGGTAGTTGCCGTCGCGCGGCTGGTCGCGGCCTTCGAGCTGGACCTCGGCGATGCGCCCGAGATGGCCGACGGTGGCGAATGCGACGTCGGAGAGCGCGATCTCGACGAGCTGGCCCTCGCCGGTCCTGTCGCGGTGGCGCAACGCGGCCAGCAGGCCCACGACCGCGAGACCGCCCATGATCGAGTCCCACGCGGGCATGAGGCTGTTCGTCGGCACCGTCGAGTCGCGCGGACCCATCGCCTCGGGGAAGCCGGCCGACGGGTTGACGGTGTAGTCGACCTCCGACGAGCCGTCGTGGTTGCCCGTCATGACGACCATGATCAGGTCCTCGCGGCGCGCCTTGAGCTTCTCGTAGCTCATCCACCCACGGGCGGGGAAGTTCGTCATGAAGATGCCGTTGCCCTGGCCCGGCATCGTGATGAGCTGCGTGAGCTGCTCGCGGCCCTCGTCGGAGCGCAGGTCGATCTCGATCGAGCGCTTGCCCTTCTGCAGCCCCGACCAGAACAGGCTCTCGCCGCTGGCGGTCAGCGGCCAGCGCTTCCAGTCCAGCCCGCCGCCGGGGGCGTCGAAGCGGATGACGTCGGCGCCGAGCTGGGCGAGCGTCATCCCGGCCGTCGGCGCGGCGACGAACGCCGAGCCCTCGATCACGCGTACGCCGCTGAGGATCCCGTCTGTCATGCCATCGCTCCCACAAGTCGCCAGTCCAGAACGTCGTCGAGCGCACCGTCGGCGCGCTGCGCCGAGACCTCGATGCGCAGCGTGACGAGACCGCCGCCGTCCGGCAGCGGCTCGGTCTCCTCGAGGTGCACGGTGCTGCGCAGCACGTCGCCCTCGAAGACCGGGGCGAGGTGGTTGCAGTGATGCCAGCCGATGATCGTCACGAGGTTGGGCAGCGTCCTGGTCAGGTGCGCGGCCGCGATGCCGATCGTGTGCCCGCCGTAGACGAGGCGCTTGCCGGAGTGGTGCGAGCCGGGGTCGCTGTGCGCCTTGGCGAGGTTCAGCGAGAGGCGCACGAGCTCGGTCGCGGCGGTGACGCTGTCGCCGCCGTCGAGCACCCAGGCGCACGGAGCCGCCAGGTCGGCGAAGTGCGTGCCGGGCACGACGCCGCGATAGGCGCCGAGGTCGATGCCGTCGAGCGTCGCGTGCAGCGCGTCGGGCGGCAGGTCGGCCGGGAACCGGTCGAGGTCGTCGGCGTGCGGCTGCGACACCTCGACGTCGCGGATCGGCAGCATCGCGCAGCGCCAGTAGTCGAGGATCGCGCGGTCCTCCTGGTCGGTCGTGACGATGTGCAGGACGGCGAGGCCCGTCGGCTTGCGCCCCTCCTTGATCGTGTTGCGCTTCAGCGCGACGATCTCCGTCGTCGACTTCAGCGTGTCGCCGATCGCCGGCAGCCGGCGCAGCATGAGGCGGCGGTAGAAGAGGTTTCCGATGACGCGCTGCGTCGGCAGCGTCGACTGCCCGATCGAGACGTCGCAGACGAGCATCGGATGGGCGAGGCGGCGTCCGGCGACGCGCTCGGAGAGGTTCGCGTCCAGCGCGAGCCGCAGGCGATCTCCGACGATCGACTGATGCAGCGCCGCGTGTCCCTCGGTCAGGGTCATCGCCGGGAACTCGACGTAGACGTCGCCGACCGACAACTCCTCCCAGTACGGCCCACCGACCTGCGCGGGCTCGCTGGCGATCGTCGGCTGTGCACTCATATGGCGAACCTCGTTTCGACGGCGCCGCGCGGGCGCTCGGACCCCTGGAGCTACGCGCCGCAACGTACACG
>DATMJM010000201.1:0-2130 GCA_035553935.1 Solirubrobacteraceae bacterium | reverse complement strand
CAGCCTCGTTTCACTTGTCCCGCGGCGCCGTTATCCGGGCGCGCTCGCGGGACGCATATTCACGCCCGGAACTGATGGAGGCAGACATGTCACAAGAGACGGCGAAGTGGCTGAACACGATGACGCTGATCGGATTCACCGAGCAGCGCGGACACGCCTGGCACTACCGCGCCGACGCCCAGGACGGCGAGACCAACCACTATCCGGGGGCGGTCCCGGTCGAGGACGTCCGCCGGCGCCTGTTCTCATGGAAGGTGCTTGAGGGCGACGTGCGCTCCAGCGCCCCGCTGCTGTGTGACGACGGAGTCGGCACGCTGACGATCACCGATCCCGACCGCAAGGCGATGCTGCGCCCACCGGGAGCGCTGGGACCCGATGATCCGGGCGCGATCCTCGGCGTCTTCAAGTCCGGCTACACCGGCCACGACTACGCCCAGTGGCTGCTCGAGCAGGTCGCCGAGATCCTCGACGACGAGCTGGCGATCGGCTCCGCCGGCCTGCTGCGCGGCGGCGCGCTGGCATGGGTCTCGATCGAGGTCCCCGAGACGATCACGACCCCCGAGGGCGTCGCCTTCCGTCCGCACCTGCTGGCGACGACGAGCTATGACGGGTCGGTCGCCACGACGTACGGGCGCAAGGTGCAGCTCGTCGTCTGCGACAACACGCACGCCGTCGCGATGGCCGAGTCGGGCCAGCAGATCAAGGTGCGCCACTCGCGCCACTCGCAGGTCAAGCTCGCCGACGCGCGCGAGGCGCTCGCGCTCGTGCACACGATCGCCGACGACTTCGCCGCCGAGGTCGCGCAGCTGAGCGCCGTCCATGTCTCCGATGGCGACTGGGCGCGCTTTGTCGACGAGCTCGCGCCGCTGCCCGAGCAGGAGGGAAGGGCGCGGACGCTCGCGCAGTCCAAGCGCGCGGGCCTGCAGCGCCTGTGGGATCACGACACGCGTGTGGCGCCCTGGCGCGGCACCGCGTTCGGCGCCCTGCAGGCGGTCAACACGTTCACCCACCATGAGGGAACGGTGCGGGGGATGGCGCGCAGCGAGCGCAACATGCTGCGCGCGGTGACCGGCGACGTCGACGCGCTGGATCGCGCGACCGTCCGGACGATCCTGCAGATCGCCGGCTGACAGCCGCCGGCGCCAGCGCCGGCCCCGAGACCGACACGGCCTGTCCCAGACCCGGGACAGGCCGTACTCCGTCAGCGCACGCCAGAGCCGGGGCGATCAGGCGGTGGCATTCGGGCGCCAGCCGCGCCCGTCCTTGGTCACCAGCCCGTCCGCGGCGAGGCCGGGGAGCACGCGGTAGAGGTAGTTCTGCTTGATGCCCATCCGCTCGGCGATCTCGGGGATCGTGATCCCGGGGTTCGCCTTGACGAGATTCAGCGCCTCCCTGGCCCGTGTGCCCGAGCCCTTCGGCCGGCCGCGGCCCTTGGCCTTGGCGGCTCCGCGACGACGCGGAGTGGCCTTCGCGGCGGGCGCGTGGAGGCTTTCACGGCTGCGGGCCGGCGCCGACGCGGCGGGGGTGGCGACACCGTCGAGCGCCGCGGCGGCTGCCTCAAGTCGCGTGTACTCGTCGACCAGCGGCCTGAGCTCTTTGAGCCGCGCGCCGATCTCACGGCGCTTCTCATCAAGAAATCCTGGCATGAACCTTTCCCATAATAAATAGTAAAACGCGGTCCGTTTCGGAGACTACCAGCCCGCGGGCGCCGCCGCGTCGTGACGCGCGTGGCGTGCTGCACCGCGCCGCGCAAAGCGCGCGTCGTGCGTGTCACCCGCGCACGCCACGCCGCCGATACGCCCGGGCCAGATCACCCGGGCGCTCCTCTCTGACCTCTCGACGTCGCACACGTGTGTGACAGCAAGGAACACGATGACCAGTTCACCCTCCGGCCGCGCCGCCATGACGCAGGCCGAGTTCACCCACCTCGAGCGCGTCGCCGGACTGGCCGCTGTCGGCGGCCTGTACGGCAGCGGCGCGAAGGCCAAGGCGCAGCTGCTGATGAAGCTCGTCTACGGCCGCGATCTCGGCATCTCGCTGAGCGCCGCGCTGAGCGGGATCGACATCTACGACGGAAAGATGGAGCTGTCGGCCAACCTCGTCGCGGCGCTGGTGGAGGCCCACCCGCAC
>DATMJM010000200.1:0-2797 GCA_035553935.1 Solirubrobacteraceae bacterium | reverse complement strand
GCGCCGAAGACGAACGGCTGCTCGGCGATGCGCTCGTTGACGAGCAGCGGCTCGACGCGGCCCGCGTCGTGGTGCACCGGGACCGGCGGGTTGAACCACAGGTCCGCCTGCGCGGCGTAGCCGTCCGGGCCCGTGGCCCAGTTCAGGTACGCCGCGCGCGGCGCGTCGAGCTGCTCGAGCGTGCCGCCGGGCTCGGGCACCTCGCGCCAGCCGAGCCCCGCCAGCATGTCGCGGCCGATCCGGTCGAGATCGTCGAGACGGTCGTGGATCGTCGGCCGCGCGAGGTCCTCGCTGCCCAGGCGCGCGTCGATCTCGTGGACCGTCATCCGCACCCGCGGGTCGAGCGCGCGGCGCAGCGGCCAGCCGAGCAGCGCCTTCAGGCGCGCCGCCGCGCTCACGCGCCCTTCTTGGCGCGCGAGGGCTGCACGCGGCTCGGCTCGCCGGGCTGCTTGGCGAAGTTCGGCGGCCACGGCGCGTCGCCGAGCCCCTCCTCCTCGTCGCGGCGGGCAAGCTCGAGCAGCGAGTCGAGCTGGCCCGCGTGGTCGTCGATGTCGGCGGACGGGTCGCCGTCGTCCTCGATGCGCTGGGGGACCGTGTCCATGCGCAGCTCGATCGGCTCCACGTCGGCGACCTCGTCCCAGCGCAGCGGCGTCGAGACGCAGGCCTCGGGCACCGGGCGCACCGAGTAGGCGCTGGCGACGGTGCGGTCGCGGGCGTTCTGGTTGTAGTCCAGGAAGACGCCCTCGCGCTCCTCCTTCCACCACTTGCTCGTCGCCTTGCCGGGCATGCGGCGCTCGATCTCGCGGGCGAGCGCGAGCGCCGCGCGGCGCACCTCGGTGAACGTCCACTCCGGATGGATGCGGACGTTGACGTGGATCCCGCGCGAGCCCGACGTCTTCGGGTAGCCGCGCAGGTCCATCTCCGTCAGCAGCTCGTCGACGGCGAGCGCGACCTGGCGCACGTCATCCCACGCGACGCCCGGCGTCGGGTCGAGGTCGATGCGCAGCTCGTCGGGGTGGTCGAGGTCCGCGCGCCGCACCGGCCATGGATTCCAGTCGATGTTGGAGAGGTTCACGGCCCACAGCAGGTGCGCCGCGTCGTTCGGTACGAGCTCCGTCGCGCTGCGGCCGGAGGGAAAGGACACCGTCGCCGTCTGCAGCCACTCGGGCCGCTTCTCGGGCACGCGCTTCTGGAAGAAGAAGTCGCCGCGGTGATGCCGTCGCGCCAGCGCTTCAGCGTCGTCGGGCGCTCGCGCAGGTGGTTGACCGTGGCGTCGGCGACGCGCAGGTAGTACTCGGCGAGGTCGAGCTTCGTGAACGCGCGGTGGATCTTCGTCTGCGGGAAGTAGACCTTGCTCGGGCTCGAGATGCGGATCTCGCGGCCGGCGGCCTCGAGCGTCGTGTACTCACCCTTCGCAGCCATCCGCAGAGCATGCCACCGCGGCATGTCGCTGTCGTGTAGTCCTTTCGCGATGCCCGATCGCCTCCCCGTGCTCGTGGCGCCGGACGCGTTCGGCGGCGAGCTGCGCGCGCCGGCCGCCGCCGCGGCGATCGCGCGCGGCCTCGAGCGGGCGGGCGTCCGACCGCCGCCGGAGCTGTGCCCGGTGGCGGGTGGCGGCCCCGGCACGATCGAGGTGCTGCTGCCCGCCCTCGGCGGCGAGACGGCGGACGGCTTCGCGCTCGTCGACGGCGGCGGAACGGCGGTCGTCGAGCGCGCCGCGACCGGTCGCGCGACGGGAGCGCGGATCGCGGCGGCGGTGGGCGCGGGCGCCGGCGTCTTGCTCGTCGCGGCCGGTGGGCCGGTCGGGTTCGACGGCGGCGCCGGCGTGGTCGAGGCGATCGAGGACGGCGGCGGGCTGCGCGGCGCGGCGCTCGTCGTGCTGTGCGAGCTGCGGGCCGCCTGGACCCGGTCGGCGGGCGACCTGCGGCGCGATCCGCGGGGCATCGCGATGACGGCGGCCGGCGGCGGCCTCGCAGGCGCGCTGTGGTCGCAGTACGACGCGCGGCTCGTCGCCGGCGCGCCGTTCGTGCTGGACGAGCTCGGCTTCGATGCCCGGATGCGCGCCGCGCGCGCCGTGATCGTCGGCGAGGCGCGCCTGGAGCGCGCGACGCTCGAGGGCCGCGTCGCCGGCGAGATCGCGACCCGCGCGCGACAGGCGGGCGTCCCCTGCCACGCCGTGACCGCCGACAACGCGATCGATCGCTTCGACGCGCGGATCCTCGACCTGCAGGCGATCGCGGTGGGGTCGACGATCGCCGAGCTCGAGGCGGCGGGCGAGACATTGGCGGCGTACCTGTAGGGCGGGCTCGTGCTCAGCGCGCGGCGCGCGCGAAGCGCTCGGCGAGCTGCTCGAGGCGCTTCGCGAGCTCGGGCGGCTCGTGGACCTCGAACTCGTAGCCGAGCATGCCGATCCGCAGCGCCAGCCAGTCCAGCGAGTCGTCGCTCGTGACGTACTCGCACGTGTCCTCCGCCCGCGGCTCGACCGTGCCCCAGAGGTGGCGCCGCTGCTCGAGCTCCTTGGCGGGCGCGCGCACGGTCACGCGCGCCCGGTAGCGCGACGGCGCCGTCTTCAGGTTCGAGGCGACGAACGCCGCCGGATCCCTGCCGGGCAGCGTCCGCGGAGTGAAGCGCGAGCCCGCCGGCGTGGGCCGTTCCAGGCGGTCGACGCGAAACGTCCGCCACGCCTCGCGCTCGCAGTCCCAGGCGACGAGGTACCAGCGCCGGCCGAGGTTGACGAGGCTGTGCGGCTCGACGTGGCGGCGGCTCTCCTCGTCCTCGCGGCTGCGGTAGGCGAAGC
>DATMJM010000199.1:0-2311 GCA_035553935.1 Solirubrobacteraceae bacterium | reverse complement strand
GTCGAAAGCGCCTATCCCGTCGCCGGGCAGGCCGCCCTCGGCGTCACGGCGCCGCTGGCCCTGCCGGCGATCGTGCTGCTCGCGCTCGCCGGGCTGGTGGCCGGGCGCGCCTGGCTGCGCTCGCTGCGGCCCGACCCGTGGATCGCGCTCGCCGCGCTCGGCGTCTTCGCGGTCTTCGGGGCGCCCGTCGTGCTGTCCGGCGAGCCGACGTTCGCCGGCTACCTCGCGCTGCCCGACACGTCGCACCAGCTCGGCCTCGCGGACCTGGTCGCGCGCCACGGCTTCGACTGGACCGCCCACGCGGACGGCTCGATCCGGCTCGGGCTGCGGCCCTACGTCGAAAGCGCCTATCCCGTCGCCGGGCAGGCCGCCCTCGGCGTCACGGCGCCGCTCGGCCTGCTCGACCTCGCCTGGCTGTACCAGCCGCTGCTGAGCTTCATGGCGGCGATGACCGCGCTCGCGCTGGCGGCGCTCGTCGCGCCCGTGCTGCGCGCGCGCTGGCAGGTGGGGGTCGCGGCGTTCGTGGCCGCGCAGCCGGCGCTCGTCGTCGGCTTCGCGCTGCAGGGCTCGATCAAGGAGATCACGGCGCTCGCCGCCGTGACGACGGGTGTCGCGGTGCTGGCGGCGGCGATCGGCGCACGCCGGCCGGCGCGGTCGCTGCTCGTCCTCGCGATTGCCGCAGCGGCGGCGCTCGGCGCGCTCGGCCCGGCGGCGGCCGCCTTCCTCGCGGTCATGGCGGTCGCGGTCGCCGTCGTCTGGGGCGTGCGGATCGCTCGCGAGCGGCGCTGGGCGGACATCCCATGGCTCGTCGCCGGCGGCGCGCTGGCGGCGCTGCTCGCGCTGCCGGTGCTGTCCTCGCTGAGCACCCAGCTGGCGGTGCAGGGCGGAACGCTGGAGTCCAAGGGCGCCGGCGCGTCGGCACCGATCGAGCTCGGCAACCTCGCCGCGCCGCTGAAGCTCGAGCAGGTCCTCGGGATCTGGTTCAGCGGCGACTACCGCTACGTGACCTTCGAGCCCGACAAGCAGCTCATCGCGCTCGTCATCGCGGGAGCGTGCGCGCTGCTGGCGATCGGCTGGGCGGTGCGGCGGCGCGCCTGGCAGCCGCTGCTGCTCGCGGCGGTGCTCGTCGTGCCCTCGCTGTACCTCCTGCGGCGCGGCGGCCCGTACGCCGACGCCAAGGTGCTCGCGCTCATGTCGCCCGCCGTCCTGCTGCTCGTCATCCTCGGCGCGCTCGTGCTCTGGCGGGGGCGCCTGCGCGCGGTCTCGCTGCTGGCGACGGGTTTCGTCACGCTGGCCGTGCTGGGCTCCAGCGCGCTCGCCTACCACGACGTCTCGCTGACGCCGTACGACCGCTACACCGAGCTGCTCGACCTCGACGAGCGCCTGGCCGGCCGCGGGCCCGTCGTGAGCAACGAGTACGACGAGTTCGGCAAGTACTTCCTGCGCCGGGCGCCCGGCTACACGCAGCCCGAGTGGGGGCATGGCTACCGGCACGCGCCGTACGCGCCCAACGCGCTCGCCGACCCGCAGCGCAGGCCCAGCGAGAAGACCCCGCTCGACGTCGACGACCTGCGCCTGGACTACCTGCAGTCGGTGCCCTACCTGATCTGGCGCCGGTCGCCGACGGCCAGCCGCCCGCCGGCGAACTTCCGCCTGGAGTGGACGGGCGAGTTCTACGAGCTGTGGCGCCGCACGAGCACGCCGCGCGTCCTGCGACACAAGCCGCTGGGCCCCGACATCCTGCGCTCGGGCGCACGCGTCACGCGCGAGGACGCGCGCGACTGGGCGGCGCGGGCACGCCGGCGGGGCGGCCGGATCGCGTACGTCGAGCGCGCCCGGCTGACGGGCTTCTACATCGCGCACAACGAGCGTCCGGGATCGTGGGCCGGCTTCGCGAACTTCCCCAAGGCCATCGTGACAACCGGGCCGGCGCGCATCGACGGGCCGGTCCGGATCCCGCGCACCGGGCGCTACAACGTGTGGATCGAGGGAGCCTTCGCGCGGCGGCTGCAGGTCGGCATCGACGGGCGGCCGCTGGGCGCGACGAGCGGCGGGCTCAACAACCCCGGCGCCCACGTGCTCATCGGCACGCGCCGTCTCACCCGAAGCGAGCACGGCGTGCAGGTCGTGCAGGGTGGCGGCGACCTGCGGCCGGGGAGCGGCGGCTATCGCTCGAGCCTGCGGCACGCCGGGCCGATCTGGTTTCAGCCCGTCGACGACGCGCAGCGCCGCGTGCAGACGATCGACCCGGACGACTGGCGCCGGCTCGTCGGCATCCGCGCGGACTGGCTGGAGGTGGTGCGCTGAGCGC
>DATMJM010000198.1:0-3142 GCA_035553935.1 Solirubrobacteraceae bacterium | reverse complement strand
ATTGATGCCTCGGCCAGCGCGGGTAGCTTCCGCGTCGTGCTCGTCCGCTGCACCGCTCGCCTCCTCGGCGTCCTCGGACGCGGCGTCGACCTCCTCGACGAGCCGCCGAGCGATGACGACTGGTACGCGAACCTGCTCTGGATCGACCGCCGCAAATGCCTGCTTGTGACGCACGGCGGCACACTGTTCCCGGTCTTCGTCGCCAACGTCCGCAAGGCTGACTTGGTGCCCCTCGGCGCGCTGGTCGCCGAGCACGTGGCCATGGCGCTCAGCGACGAGCGGCTGCCGGACGACATCCTCGGCATGCTCGACCCCGGCAGCGCCCGGGTCACGCGCACCGCGAGCCGCCGGATCCTGAGCTTCATGAACGACTCGGCGCGCGCGTGCCGCTACGCGGTCGAGGATTCGGGCGGTCTGGAACACACCGACCTCGACGACCTCAACCGGCGTCTACGACGCCAGCTGCACGACCACGACGGCTACCGACAGCCACTCGACTCGGTGCTCGACCGGCTTGTTGCGTGAACTACGACGCGGCGACGAGGACGTCGGCGCGCTCGGTGCGAATCCCGCCGACGAGCTTGTCGGTGAGGGTGTGCGGGCCCTCGGCAAAGTGTTCGGTACAAATGGATTCGACCGAGCCGCACACTTTGCGAATGTGTTCGGTACATTTAGATCGTGGCCGAGCCGCACAAACTCACGAAGGCGCGCCGGGGCCGTCCGTCGCGCGCAGATGTCTACGAGCGGCTGCGCGTCCAGATCGGCGAACTACGCGAACGCCTCGGAGGTCTCCCCTCTCCGCTCGAGGCGCAGGACATCTGGCGCGGGATCTGGCTCGAGGAAGCGCACCACTCGACGGCGATCGAGGGCAACACGCTCGTCCTAAAGCAGGTCGAGCTCCTGCTCGCCGAGGGCCGCGCGGTCGGGAACAAGGAGCTCAGCGAGTACCTCGAGGTCCGCGGCTACGCAACTGCGGCCGACTGGGTCTACGGCCGGGCGATCGAGCCGGGTTCATGGTCTGACGGAGGGCTCATCACGCTCGCCGAGCTCCGGCATGTCCACAGCCTGGCGATGACACCGGTGTGGGACGTCTCCCCCCATCCACAAGCGACGGACCGCGAGGGACCAGGGTCTTTCCGCGAGCACGACATCGAACCCTTCCCCGGCGGCATGCAACCGCCACCATGGCCCGAGACGTCGGCGCTCATGCGCGACTGGGTCTCCGAGGCGCGCAAGCTACCCAAGGTCAACGACGCGTCGTTCGTCGAGCGGTTGGCGGAACTGCATGCACGGTTCGAACAGATCCATCCGTTCCTAGACGGCAACGGCCGCGCAGGGCGGCTTGTCCTGAACCTCATCCTCGTGCGTCTCGGGTACCCGCCCGCGATCATCTACAAGGGAGACCGCACGCGCTATCTCGCTGCCCTCCGCCGCGCCGATGCAAGCGATCCGGGCCCGCTGGGCGAGTTCCTCGCGCGCGCGGTGTTGGACAACCTCTACAAGTTCGTCGTGCCCGCCGTCGCCGGTCCGGCGCGGCTCGTGCCACTACCTGCGCTGGCCACCGCGGAGCTGTCTGCCAACGCGCTCCGGGTCGCGGCGACACGCGGCCGACTGAAAGCCGCGAAGGCAGCCGACGGGACGTGGCGCAGCTCGCGTGCTTGGGTCGAGGAGTACCAGGCGACCCGCTACAAGCGCCCCTGATGTGCCTCGCGGGGCGGGCCGTCGGTGGCTGAGCCCGGCGACGGCCGGCCGAACGCTCGCTCGACGAGCTCGCGCTCGTGCGCGATCGGCGCGTAGTCGGCGTAGATCAGCGTCGTCTTGTAGTCGCGGTGGCCCATCCATTCCTGAAGCGTCCGCATCGGGACGCCCGCGGCCGCCATCCGCGTGCCGAACGTGTGGCGGAGGTCGTGGAAGCGGACGTCGCGGATGCCGGCGGCCTTGGCCGCCGTCTTGTAGCGCTTCAGGAGCCGCGACCGCTCGAGCGGCGTGCCGAGGTGCGGATGGCCGAAGACCAGATCGTCGTCGGCGCCGTAGGCGGTGTCGCGGTGATGGGCGTCCAGCTCCGCGGCAACGCGGTCGGCGAGCGGGACCGAGCGCGACGAGCGATGGGACTTGGGCGTCCCGAACTCGCCGCGGACGAAGCTGCGGCGCACCCGCAGCCGGCCGGTGAGCCAGTCGACGTCGCGCCAGCGCAGCGCGAGCAGCTCGCCCTGGCGCAGGCCGGTCATCGCCGCGGTGAGCCACATCAGGCGGTCGACGCGGCCGAGGTCGGTGTCGGGCGCGGCGCGCAGCAGGGCCTCGAGCTCGGCCTGGTCGAGGAAGCGGATGTCGGGGTCGGTGGCTCCGACGCGCGGCTTGTCGACGAGCTTGCACGGGTTCCCCGCCGTCCAGCCGCGCCGCTGGCCGAACTCGAAGATCGCGTGCAGCAGCCCGAGGTAGTTGAGGATGCTCTTCGGCGCGCGCCCCTCGCGGCGCTTCGCCGCGACGAATGCCTCGACATCCCGCGGCTCGATGCGGTGCAGCGGCTTGGCCGCGAAGAACGGGGCGAGGTGGACGCGCAGGTGCGACTCGTAGTCCATGAGCGTCGAGCGCTTGCGCCCGACGCCGGCGAGGTGGTCGAGGTAGCGACGGCCGGCGTCCTCGACGGAGGGACGCTCGTGCGCGGTAGTCGTCGGGCGCTCTGCCTCGATGCGGCGCCGAAGCTCCGCCTCGGCCTGCGCCTTGGTCATCCCCCGGCGCTCCCCCGTCCGGCGCTTTTCGCCGAGCCTGCGCTTGACGACCGAGTCGCCGGCGCGCCACTGGCCGTACCAGGCCTCGCGGCCGGCGGCGTCGACGCGGACGAAGAGCGATCCGGTTCCATACGAGCGCTTGGCCATGTCGAGCATCATCGCGCGTTCTCCGGCGGCCGTCGCTCGATCCGCTCCATCCATGCCTCGATCGCGTCGCGGCGGTAGCGGACGTACCGTCCCAGGCGCAGGTGCGGGATCGCGTTGCGGCGCGTCTCGGCGTACACCCAGGCGCGGGTGACGCGCATAAGGTCGGCGACGTCGTCGGCGGTCAGCAGCTTGTCGTCGGCGGCGCTCATAGGCGGATCGGTCCTTCGGGCTCGCCGTCTTCGGGCACGCGCTCGGGCGGGGCGAGG
>DATMJM010000197.1:0-4429 GCA_035553935.1 Solirubrobacteraceae bacterium | reverse complement strand
TCGTAGGGACGCGAGTCGCCGTGCTGGTCGGTGAGCAGCCAGGTGCCGTCGGCGCGCTGGGTGGCATGGTCGACGGCCGTCTCGAAGCGGATGTGCTCGCGCAGGCCGAAGTGGTCGACGTAGGCGTCGAAGTAAGCGGCGATCTGCGAGTGGTGCGGGAAGTCCGGATAGGACCTCGGCATCGGGAAGTCGGAGTACTGCATGCGCTCGCGCGACGTGTTGATGTGCAGGTCGCGGTACGCGGCGGACATCCTGTTGCGATTGCCGAAGACCCAGTTGCCGCCCACGCGGTCAGACGCCTCGTAGCAGTCGAAGGCGATCCCGTGCTCCTCGAGCGCCTTCGCCGCGGCAATGCCCGACGACCCGGCGCCGATGACGGCGGCTGTCGGCAGCGTGGGCTTGTGCACGGCGGGCCTCCGAGGACGCAGAACGTGACGCCAGCGTCACTTTACAGCGACGACGGCAGGGCCCTCCGTCTCAGGGTCTGCCCCGATCTTCGCCGCCCCGGCGGTATCAGCCCGCAGGCGTGCCGCTCCTGGGTTCGGACGTCCAAGCCCATCCACTCGGTTCAGACCAGGAGCAAGCACACATGTTCAGATCAACCTCAGCGGGCCGCCGCGCCGGCCTCGCCGCGATCGCCGTCGGCTGCGCGGCCGCCCTCGTGCCGAGCGCCGCCTCGGCGGCGCCGTCGCAGGCCGGCAACGCTCAATCGCAGCCCGCCGTCTCGGAGGCGGCCTGGGCCGCCGGCCGCGCGGCTTACGGAAGGGACGTCACGGC
The DNA here is from genome assembly GCA_035553935.1 of Solirubrobacteraceae bacterium. Classification (GTDB taxonomy): domain Bacteria; phylum Actinomycetota; class Thermoleophilia; order Solirubrobacterales; family Solirubrobacteraceae; genus CADCVQ01. The sequence goes on along the minus strand of DATMJM010000197.1, from coordinate 3,652 downwards.
CTCCGAGGCGCTGGCGGCGTACTGGACGCCAGAGCGCATGCGGGCGAGCACACCGGTCGAGGAGTCGGACTTCTTCAAGGCGGCGGTGGCCAAGCACGAGCGACAGTCGGCCGCCGACCAGCGCGAGGCCAGGGCGAACGTCGCGCGCGGCGAGCGCCCGGTCAAGGAGGGCAAGCCCGTCAGCATCCTGCCGGCCGCAGGCCAGGCGCCGGTCGAGGCGGCGTACAACCCGAACCTCAGCTACTGGAGCACGACCGCGCGCACGAACGGCAAGGTCTTCTTCACGAAGGGCGGCTCCTCGTTCGTCTGCTCCGGCGCGATCGTCAACAGCGAGGGCGCGGACACGGTGTGGACGGCGGGCCACTGCGTGCACGGCGGCTCCGGCGGCACGTGGCACACGAACTGGACGTTCGTGCCCGCCTACGACGACGACCTCGCCAACCCGCGACCCTACGGCACGTGGTCGGCCAACCGGCTGCACACGCGCAACGCGTGGATCAACAGCTCCGACTACGCCGAGGACATGGGCGTCGCGACGATGAACACGAACCTCGGCGGCTGGCACATCGTCAACTACTTCGGCGGACACGGCTTCCGCGTCAACCAGGGCAAGAACGTATTCGAGAACGCGATGGGCTACCCCGCCGAATCGCCGTTCGACGGCGGCAACCTCATGCGCTGCTGGGGCAACTCGTCGCCGGAGTGGACGGTGTTCTGGGTCACCTCGGAGACGATCAAGATCCCGTGCGACCTGACGCGCGGCTCCAGCGGCGGCCCGTGGCTGCACGGCTACGACGGCAACTACGGCTACCTCAACGGGGTCAACAGCCGGATCGACCGCATCGTCGGGCCGACGATCATGCTGTCGCCGTACTTCGACGACACCGCGCTGTCGCTGTACAACTACACGCGCTACATGTGAGCCGCCGCGCGCACGATCCTCCCGAGCCACTCGGAGGGCGCCCCCGCGGGGGCGCCCTTCGCGCGTGCGCGGTGCTGCTGCTCGGCGGCGCCATCGCGATCGGCGCGTGCGGGTCGCCCGACGACGAGCCGGCGCGCAGCGAGCCGCCGAATGCGTCCTCCCCGCCCGCGCCCGCCCCGGCCGGCCCCGGCGCCGGCGCGCAGCACGCTGCGCCCGTCGCCGGACGGCGGGAGCGAAAGGTCCCGTGGGAGCTCGCCGACAGCCGCGAGCGGGCCCGCATCCTCGAGCTCGAGGTCACCCTCGGCGGCCCGCCATGCGACGCGCTGACCGCCGTGGACGTACGCGAGAGCAGCGCGCGCGTCGTCGTCACGCTGCACGCGGGCCGCGTGCCCGGTGCGCGCTGCGGCCCGGGCACGGAGGCGCTCGTCGGCACGTTCCGCGTGATCGCGCAGCTCGCCGCGCCGCTCGGCAGGCGGACGCTCGTCGACGGCGCGCGTCAGTAGCCGCGCGGTCCGCCCGGTTCCGTCAATCCGCCGCCGCGCGAGCGGCGCACGAGGTAGACGATCAGGACCGCGAAGATGAACGACAGCAAAAAGCCGGCGTTGCGGTTGAACAGCAGCCGCGCGACGAGCCCTGCCGCGAGCGAGCCGCCGATGCCGATCGCGATCGTCGTCCCGATGCCCATCGGGTCCGGCCCGGGCAGCGCAAGCCGCGCCAGCCCGCCCACCAGGAGGCCGATCACGCAGAGGACGATGATGAAGGCGATGAACTCCATGTGAGGTTGCGTCTACCCCCGCGGCAAGAGGTCTACGCCGGGACCCCGGGACCGACGTGCTGGGGCGGTCCGGCGAGGCCCTCGTCGGCGTCGGCCGCGGCAGCCGGCGCCGGGCGCAGCTCGCCGAGGTAGCGGTCGACGATGCGGGCGCACTGCCGTCCCTCGTTGATCGCCCAGACGATGAGCGACTGGCCGCGGCGCGCGTCGCCGGCGGCGAAGACTCCGTCGACCGAGGTCGTGTACGGCTTGACGGCCTTCGCGTTGCCGCGCGGATCCTTGACGATCTGCAGCTTGTCGAGCAGGTCCTGCTCGGGGTGCAGGAATCCCATCGCGAGCAGCACGAGGTCGGCGCGCATCTCGCCCTCCGTGCCGGGCACCGAGTCAAACGGCGGCGCGGGCTCGGCCTGTGCGAAGTGCAGCGAGCGCACCTTGCCGTCCTCGTCGCCGGTGAAGTGCGTCGTCTTGACGGAGTGATCCTGCTCGCCGACGTGCAGCTCGCTGGCCTCCTCCATCGCGTAGGACAGGCGGAACTTCTGCGGCCACAGCGGCCACGGCGTGCGGTCGTCGGGCCGGTGCTTGGGCGGCTCGGGCAGCAGCTCGAACTGCGTGATCGACCTGGCGCCCTCGCGCAGCGAGTTGCCGACGCAGTCCGCGCCGGTGTCGCCGCCGCCGATGACGACGACGTGCTTGTCCTCGGCGGTGATGCCGCGCAGCGGGGGCGGCTCGGTGCCGGTCGGCGTGCCGGTCTGCGTCTGCACCCAGCGGTTGCGGTCGTAGAGGTACTCCATCGCGAAGTGGATGCCATCCAGCTCGCGTCCCGGCACCGGCAGGTCGCGCGGCGTACGCGAGCCGGTCGCGATCACGATCGCGTCGAAGCGCTCGCGCAGCTCCTCGACGGAGATGTCGACGCCGACGTCGACGCCGCAGCGCACGTCGACGCCCTCGGCGACCAGCTGCTCGACGCGCCGCTGCACGAGCCCCTTCTCGATCTTGAAGTCCGGCACGCCGAAGCGCACGAGGCCGCCGGCCGACTCGTCGCGCTCGAACAGCACGACCGTGTGGCCCAAGCGGCGCAGCTGCTGCGCGGCGGCCATCCCGGCCGGCCCGGCGCCGACGACCGCGACGCTCGCGCCGGTCTCGCGCCTGGGCGGCAGCGGCTCGACCCATCCCTTCTCCCACGCGCGGTCGATGATCGAGTTCTCGATCTGCTTGATCGTGACCGCGTCGCCCTCGTTGATCTCGAGCACGCAGGCGGCCTCGCACGGCGCGGGGCACAGCCGGCCGGTGAACTCGGGGAAGTTGTTCGTGGCGTGCAGCTGGCGGATCGCGTCATGCCAGCGGTCGCGGTAGACGAGGTCGTTCCAGTCGGGGATGAGGTTGCCCAGCGGGCAGCCGTTATGGCAGAACGGGATGCCGCATTCCATGCAGCGCGCGCCCTGCGCGGCCAGCTCGCGATCCGGCCGGCGGACGAGGAACTCCTTGTAGTCCCTCGCGCGCTCCGCAGGGTCGCGGTACGGCACGCCCGCACGCTCGATCTTCAGGAAGGCTCCGACCTCACCCATGCCAGCAGTCCTCTACTCGCCGTCGCCCTTGCGGACCTGAGGCGCGCCGACCACGTCGACCGCCTCGTCCTTGAACTCGTCCGCCCGCGGCGGGCCGCCGTTGGAAGCGGCCGCCTCGGCCGCCGCGCGCTCGGCGAGGACGCGCTTGTAGTCCGTCGGGAAGATCTTCACGAAGCGCGGCAGCAGTGTGTCCCACTCGTCTAGCACGCGCCGCGCGACCGGCGAGTCGGTGCGCTCGACGTGCTCGGCGACGAGCGCGCGCAGCTCGATCGCGTCGCCGTCGTCGAGCTCCTCGAGCTGGTCGCGCATCTCGGGGTTCACGCGCCCGGAGAACGTGCCGTCGTCGTCGAGCACGAAGGCCAGGCCGCCGCTCATGCCGGCGGCGAAGTTGCG
>DATMJM010000196.1:0-3182 GCA_035553935.1 Solirubrobacteraceae bacterium | reverse complement strand
CGCAAGGCCTCGCTCCCGCCCGGTCGACGCCACGAGCAGCGCCGCACGACCGACGACTCGTGGCATCGCGCGGTGGAGTTCCTGTTCGAGCGCCTCGTCGAGCGCTGGACGATCCACGACGTGCCCACGGAGGGCCAGAAGCAGCTGCTGGAGCGCTACCGGATGGCGACCGCCGACGAGAAGCGCTGGATCCGCGATGTCCTGCGCGAGCACGTCGAAACCAACTTTCCCGAGGTGGAGGCACCCTGAACGTGACCATCAGCATCGACACCGCGCCGGTATCCGAGATCCCCGAGCGCCTGCTGCTCGGCTCCGGCCCCAGCGCCGTGCCGCCGCGCGTCCTCGCCGCGCTGGCGCAGCCGACGATCGGGCACATGGACCCCGCCTTCGCCGCGATCATGGGCGAGACGATCGAGCTCATGCGTGAGGCCTTCCAGACCGCGAACGTCGCGACGCTGCCGATCTCCGGCACCGGCAGTGCCGGGATGGAGGCGCTCGTCGCGAACTTCGTCGATCCGGGCGACAGCGTCGTGTGCGGCGTCAACGGGCTGTTCGGTGAGCGGATGGCCGACGAGTTGCGGCGCGCGGAGGTCGCCGACGTCGCCAACGCGATCCTCGACGGGACCGACGCGGTGATGCTCTCCCAGGAGACCGCGATCGGCGCCTACCCCGTCGAGACGGTCGAGATGATGGCCGCGATCGCGCGGGCGACGGAGAAGGCGGCGCCGTACCGGCGCTGGAACGAGCAGCGCGTGCACCGTGATGCGCGCGATCCGTCCTACACGGTCGCCTACGCCGTCTGCATGGCCGCGCGCGAGCTCGAGCTCGACGCGATCGTCGTCCCGACCCTCTCGGGCCGCTCGGCGCGGCTGGTCTCCGCGCACCGCCCGACGGTGCCGATCCTCGCCCTCTCGCCGGGCCGCGAGACCGTGCGCCGGTGCGGCCTCATGTGGGGGGTGCGCGCGACGCACCTGCGCAAGCACTCCGTGACCGAGGAGCTGATGCTCGATTCGTGCCGGCGGGTGCTCGACCTCGGCTGGGTCAAGCCGGGCCAGCGCGTCGCCGTCACCGCGGGCCTGCCGAGCGGCGTGCCGGGGTCGACGTCGCTGTTTCAAATCCAGCAGCTGTAGCGGCCGCGGCCGCGCGGTCCCTGACGCGCTCGGCCCGCAGGAGCACGAGTCCGGCCAGCGCCATCACGACGAGCGCGACCACCGCGACGACCGCCTCCGGCGACGTGAGGTCGTCGAGCGACCCGCCGAGCGCGGTATAGGCGAACGCGCGCGGCGCGGCGCCGAGCGCGGTGGCGGCGGCGAACGCCGGCAGCGGGACGCGGGTCAGCCCGGCGGCGTAGTTGACGAGCGAGTACGGCACGCCGGGCGCGATCCGCGCGTAGAGCACCGCCCAGAAGCCGCGCCGCTCGATCCACTCCTGCAGCGGAGCCAGGCGCCTGCCGGCGAGCGTCTCGACGGCATCGTGCGCCGCGAAGCGCGCGAGGCCGAACGCCAGCACCGCGCCGAGCGTGGCCGCCGTGATCGAGACCGGCGTGCCGAGTGCGGTGCCGAACAGCAGCCCGCTCGCGCCGGCGAGCAGCGGCCCCGGGAACAGCGCGCAGGTCAGCAGCGCGCTGACGGCGATGAAGGCCGGCACGGCCGCGAGCCCCAGCGGGTCGATCGCGTCGCGCACGCGATCGGAGGACAGCGAGCCGCTCGAGGCGACGAACGCGAAGACGACGATCACGGCGGTCGCCAGCGACGCGACGCGCAGCAGCGCTGTGCCGCGCGTCACGCGGCGCCGCGCACGACCGCCGCGGGCGGGTGCGCGGCGTAGAACTCGGCCTCGAGGCGGCCGAGCTCGGTCTGCGGCGGGTCGCCGTAGATCCACTCGCGCGCGATCCGGTGCCAGTTGCCGCGCGCGCGCAGCTGCCCCATGACCGCGAGCGTGAGCATCTCGAGACGGCGGCCGAAGAGATGGTCGGGCGGCAGCGTCTCGTGGCGCATCTTCGAGAAGTGCGACGAGCGCGGGTCGGACATCTCGATCATCACCTCGGTGGCGATCTCCGGCGTCAGCGCGACCTCGCCGTCCTCGAGGTACCACCACGTCATGTCGCGCACCTGGTCGAGGATGCCCGCGGGCGTGTAGTACTCCGGCTTGGCGATGAAGCCGCCCTCGTGCAGGTGGTCGAGCAGCGCCTGGCCGTCGCCCGTCGCGGCGATGCGCTGGATCTCGAGCTCCATCTCGGCGACGGCGGGCGGGATGCGCTTGAACAGCCCGAAGTCCAGAAACGCCATCCGCCCGTCGTCGAGCAGCAGCGAGTTGCCCGGGTGCGGGTCGCCGGAGAACTGGTGGTGGCGGTACATGCAGCCGAAGTAGAACCGGTAGACGATCTCGCCGAGGCGGTCGCGCTCCTCCTGGGGCAGCTGCTTGAGCTCCTCGAAGCCGCGGCCCGAGACGAACTCGGTGACGATCACCTTCTCGTGCGAGAGCTTCGTGATGACCTCCGGCACGACGATGAACGGGTGGTTGCGGTACAGGCGCGCGACCGTCCGCTGGTTCTGCGCCTCGAGCTCGTAGTCGAGCTCCTCGTCGATCCGCGAGCGGATCTCGTCGCCCATCGCCTTTGGGTCGATGCCGGGAGCGACCATCTTCATGAGCCGCAGGATGATCCCGAGGTTCTGCATGTCGGCGCGGACGGCCTGCGCCACGCCGGGATACTGCACCTTGACCGCCACGTGGCGGCCGTCGTGCAGGCGCGCCTTGTAGACCTGGCCGATCGACGCCGCCGCGATCGGCACGGGATCGAACGTCTCGAAGACCTCGTCGATCGGCGCGCCGTACTCGCCCTCGATGACCTTCTTCATGTCCTTGTAGGCGACCTTCGGCGCGGCATCGCGCAGCTCGGCGAGCTTGGCCTGGAACTCCTCGCGGTACTCCTCGGGCACGAGGCCGACGTCGAGGAACGACATGACCTGGCCGAGCTTCATCGCGGCGCCCTTCATCGCCCCGAGCGCCGCGACGATCTGCTCGGCGGTCTCGAGCTGGCGCTTGGCGAGCGCCTTCTCGCGGGCGTCGTCGCCGCGTGCGACGTTCGTCGCGCGCGTGCCCATCTGCTTGGCCGCCTGCGACGCCGCGAGCCGCCCGACCTTCGAGGAGCGGCTGATGCGCGACGTCGGGATGGCGTCCTT
>DATMJM010000195.1:0-15676 GCA_035553935.1 Solirubrobacteraceae bacterium | reverse complement strand
GCATCTCGCCGCGCATGCGCGCCGGCAGGTAGCCGGTGAACAGCGTGTACGAGTGGACCGTGCCGATGCGCTGCGCGATCGCGGTGCGGACCGTCGCCGACAGCTGCTCGTTGAGCGACCAGCGGCCGTCGTCGATGCGCGCCTTGAACTCGCGCGTGTGCGCGGTGCCGGCTGTGACGTACTGGATCTGCACGCGCACGACTCCACGCGCGCGGTCGCTGACGGTGCCGGAGGCGCGCAGGCGGCCGTTGGCGATCCGCGGGCGCGCGAGCCGCAGCTGCGCCTGGCGGTTGGCGGCTCGCAGCCGCACCGTCTGCGGGCGCGTGTCGGCATCGCCGCGATAGCGGATCGTCAGGATGCCAGTCCCCAACCTCGCCTGCGCCGCCGGGATCCGCTTGCGGAAGCGGATCCTGCCGTCGCGCGAGTTGATCGCCGCGGTGAAGCGGTAGCGGCGCCCGGCCGCGTGCAACTCGACGTTGACGCGACCCGACGCCAGTCGCGTGATCGGTGCCAGCACGTCGAGCACCCGGTCGCGGCGATTGATCGTCGCCCGGGCGAGCGACAGCTTCGCGGGGAGCTTCTCACCGGCCGGCGGCTGCACGGGCGGCGCGGGGGGCGGGGGCGGCGCAGCGATCGGACACGCCGGGCCGCCGCGCGACTGGTAGGCGTACGCCCTGCCGACGTTGCTCACGCCGTCGACCCAGGATCCGGGCGAGCCGGCGAGGTAGTCGGGCTCGCAGTCGCCGTTGAGGTCACCGGGCGCGGCGACGCTGCGCCCGAGGTTCGTGTTGCCCGGCGGCTGCGCGGGATCGCGTTCCTCGGCCGGCAGGTCGAAGACCTTCTGCAGCGTCCCGTCGTGCAGGAAGACATAGCTTCCGGCGAACGAGCCGATGTACATGTCCGACCGGCCGTCGCGGTTGAAGTCGGTCTGCTCCAGCGTGTAGCCGAACGTCCCGTTGGCCTCCGGAGTCGGGTCGAGCAGGCTCAGCATCGGAGTGCTGAGGCTCGAGCCCACCGGCCCGCTGGCGACCGCCTGGCCGCTGAAGACCCACGCGCGGCCCTCCTGCGGCAGGGGCGGCTGACCATCCCTCGACGGACCGGACTGCTGGAAGCCGATGGCGTAGACGTCGTCGTAGCCGTCGCCGTCGAGGTCGCCCGGCGCCCCGGGCTGGACGATCTGCAGCCCGAACAGCGCCCCCTGCTGGGGCACCGGGTTGTCGATCCTGCGCAGCACGCTGCCGTCCCTGCCGCTGTAGAGGTAGATGCGGCCCTGGCGCTCGTTGCAGTCGTCTGCGGGATCTCCGCCCGGCGCCGCCACGGTCGGCGCACCCCAGCACGGCTCGCCCGTGCTCCTCGAGATGCCAGTCGTCCACGCGGTCACCGACTGGTCCCAGAAGCCGTCGCGGTTGACGTCGCCGACACCCTCGTTGACGATGCCCGCGCCGCCGCAGTTCTGCATCGTGATCTGCTGGTTGGGCGAGACGCAGGTGCCGGTGGCCGGGTTCAGGTAGCGGTCCGCCGCCGGGATGTCGAGGGTGCGCACGAGCCGCGGCGTGCCGGGCGCCAGATCGGGGGCGCCGTTGAAGATGAAGGACTGGCCCTGGTCCTTGCGACAGCCGGCGGGAATCGGCGTCTGCTCGCCGCAGCCGGCGGGAACGTCGTTCTGGAAGGCGCCGACGATGATGTCCGCGATGCCGTCGTGGCCGGCCGAGCCGTCGGCCCGGACGACGTCGCCCGCGTTGGAGGCCCAGCCGAAGTAGCCGTTGGCCTGCGGCGCCGGGTTGTCGAGGTCGTACAGCGGGGTCTTGGGCTTGCCGGGAGCGCCGCTGAAGACGTAGGCCTTGCCCTGGTTGGCGTTGCCCGCGACGTTCTGGCGCGTTGCGGCGGCGGCGAGGTCGTTGACCCCATCGCCGTCGACGTCGCCGAGGTTGCTGATGTTCCAGCCCAGGCCGCAGGAGAATGTCGGCGGGACGTTGACGCCCATCACGCCGGTGCAGGCCTGCGGCTCGGGATGCTCGATCGCGTACAGCACGCCCCGCGTCCTGCCGCTCATCGCCCAGATGCGGCCGACGAACGCGACGCCGCTGACGGGATGGCTGTAGGCCGCGATCCACACGTCGCCCACACCGTCGCGGTCGAGGTCGCCCGCGCTTGCCATCCGGTCCGCAAACCGTCCGTTCTGCTGTGGATCGAAGGAGCTGATCCGGGTGGCGTCGTACGGCGTGGCAGGTGACGCAGCTAGGGCGGACGTCGCGACGACCGCCAGCGCTGCAGTGGCGATGACGAGTGCGGCGAGCGTGCGTGTCATGAAGATGATGCCTCCCAAGAAGCCGATGTACGAGCGGGCGAGCTAGCTAGATGAGGCCCGCACGGTGCCAGTTGCCCGATTTGCGTCCCATTGACCCCTCAGCGGGGCGGAAGGACCTGAAACGAGCGCATCTCACCGCGCATGCGCGCCTGCAGGTAGCCCGTGAACAGCGTGTAGGAGTGAACGGTTCCGGTGCGCTGGGCGATCGCGGTGCGCACGGTCTGCGACAGCTGCTCGTTGAGCGACCAGCGCCCGTCCGCGATGCGCGCCTTGAACTCGCGGGTGTGCGTCTCGCCGGCGGTGACGTACTGGATCTGCACCCGCACGACGCCCCGCGCCCGCTTGCTGACCGTGCCCGCCGCACGCAACCGCCCAACCGAGATCGTCGGCCGCGACAGGCGCAGATCGGCGCGCTGCGACGCCGCCCGCAGACGCACCGTCTGCGGGCGCGTGTCGGCGTCGCCGCGATAGGTGATCGTCAGGATCCCGGTGCCCAGTTGAGCCTGTGCCCGTGGAATCCGCTTGCGAAAGCGGATCCGGCCGTCGCCCTCGTTGATCCGGGCGCTGAAGCTGTAGATCAGGCCGGCCGCGTGCAGCCGCACCCGCGCCGAGCCGGACGCCAGGCTCGTGATCGGCGCGAGCACGTCCAGCACGCGCTCGCGGCGGTAGATCCGCGCCCGCGCCAACGCCAGCTTCGCCGTCAACGGCGCGGCCGCCGCCGCCGGCACCGGCACCGGCGCCGTAGGCGCCGGCGGTGGTGCAGGCGCCGCCGCGGCGCAGACGACTGCCGACGTCACGTTCACCGGTCCCACCGAGCCGGGCGTCTCGTCGTCGCCGATGTCCAGTTCGTTGCAGTACCCGAGCCGGCCGGCGAAGCCGCTGCCCCAGCAGCGCACGTTGCCGTCGTCCAGCCGGACGCACGTGTGGCGGCCCCCGGCGCTGACCGCGACGGCACTGCGGGCCGCACCCAGGTCGACGGGTCCGGCCGCTCCCGGCGGCTCGTCGTCGCCGATGTCGGCGAGGTTGGCGTATCCGAGGCGGCCGTGGTCGGCCACGCCCCAGCAGCGAATGCCGCCGCCGTCGAGCAGCGCGCAGCTGTGGGCGTCGCCCGCGCTGACCGCGCTCGCGCTGCGGCCTGCTCCGAGATCGACCGGTCCGGCGGCGCGCGGCGTCTCGGCGTCGCCGATGTTCGTCGTGCCGGCGTACCCGAGCCGGCCGTTGGCGCCGTAGCCCCAGCAGCGCACGCTGTCGTCGTCGAGCAGCGCGCACGTGTGACCGAAGCCGGCGCTGATCGCCGTCGCGCTGCGGCCTGCTCCGAGGTCGACCGGTCCGGCGGCGCCCGGCGTCTCGTTGTCGCCGACCGCCGCCGTGTTGCCGTAGCCGAGGCGGCCGTCGTTGCCCAGGCCCCAGCACAGCGCACTGCCGTCGTCGAGGATGGCGCACGTGTGATCGCGCCCCGCGCTGATCGCCCTCGCGCTGCGCCCGGCGCCGAGGTCGACCGGTCCGGCGGACGCGGGCGTCTCGTCGTCGCCGATCGCCTGCCGGTTGCCGTAGCCCAGGCGGCCGTCGCCGCCGAATCCCCAGCAGCGCACGCTGCCGTCGTCGAGCACGGCGCAGGTGTGGCCGCCGCCGGCACTGATCGCGACCGCCGTGCGACCCGCTCCGAGGTCGACCGGCCCGGCCGATCCGGGCGTCTCGTCGTCACCGATCGACGCCGTGTCGGCGTAGCCCAGGCGGCCGTCGGCGCCGAATCCCCAGCAGCGGACGCTGCCGTCGTCGACGAGCGCGCACGTGTGGAAGGCGCCGGCGCTGATCGCCACGGCGGAGCGGCCTGCTCCGAGGCCGACGGGCCCGGCCGATCCAGGGGTCTCGTCGTCGCCGATCGTCGACGTGCTCGCATAGCCGAGCCGCCCGTTGCCGCCGAAGCCCCAGCAGCGCAGGCCGCTGGCTGCGCCGACGGCGCAGCTGTGGCCGGACGTGTCGCTGGTGCCCCCGCTGACATCGAGCTGTCCCGCCGCCGGAGAGGACGGCTGGGACGCCTGCTCGGCGGCCGCACCGCCGGGAGACGCGGTCGCCATCGCGACCGCAGCGACGAGCGCGACGACGAGCCGGCCGGGCGTGCCCGCGCCATGAGAAATTGCCTTCACCTTGCCGTCTTCACCGCCGCAGAGGCTAGACGAGCATGTTTGACGCCGGTCGCAGTCGCATCCCGCGCCGGTTCTCGATCGCCTGCCCGGAGGATCGCGCGACGTGCGGTGATCGGCACGCTCAGTGGCCGGGCTGCGCGGCCGCCAGCAGCGTCTGCACGTCCGCCGTGCACCCGCCGCAGCCGGTCGCCGCCCGCGTCCGCCTGCCGACCTGCGCGACGGTGCGCAGACCGTCGCGCCGGATCGCCGCCTGCACGTCGCCGACCGTGACGGCGTTGCAGGAGCACAGCACCGCGGCGGGATCGGCGCTGAGTTGCGCGGCGGCGGCGGCGCCCGCGGCTCCCGGCGCCAGCAGGTGGGACGGCACGGGCTCGCCGCTGCGCAGCAGCTCCGACAGCTTCCGCGCGCCGCTGACGTCGCCGACCAGCGCGGCGCCCGTCAGGCGCTCGCCGTCGAGCACGAGCCGGCGATAGGTCCCGCTGCGCGTGTCGCTCGTGACGATCTCGTCGTGCCCCTCCGCGGCGGCGGCGGCCGACGCGCCGCCGGCGTAGACGTCGACGCCGGAGATCTTCAGCGTCGTCGCCTGCACGGCGCCGTGGAAGACCGCCGGGTCGCCGGCAACGCCCGCGCCTGCGACGCGCGCCTGCTCTGCGAGCGGCGACCACAGGCCGTAGACGACACCACCGTGCTCGGCGCACTCGCCGACCGCCCAGACGCCCGCGGCGCCGGCGCGCATCGTGTCGTCGACGACGACTCCGCGGCGCACCGGCAGGCCGGCGGCCTGCGCCAGGGACACCTCGGGCCGCACGCCGGCGGCGACGACGACGCGCGTCGCCGGCAGCTCCTCGCCGTCTTCGAGCACGACCCGGTCGGCCTCGATCCGTGCGGCGCTGCGGCCCAGCCGGCAGCGGATCGACTGCCGGCTCAGCGTGCGCTCGAGCATCGCCGCGGCGCCCGCGTCGAGCTGCTGGCCCATGAGCTGCGGCGCGAGCTCGACGACCGTCACCTCGACGCCGCAGGCGCGCAGGCCCGCCGCGGCCTCCAGGCCGAGCAGGCCGCCGCCGACGACGACGGCGCGCGTCCCGCGCGGCGTCGCCGCCAGCGCGTCGGCATCGCGCCAGGTCCGGAACACGTCGACGTGGGGGAGGTCGGCACCGGGCACCGGCGGGATGAAGGCGCGCGAGCCGGTGGCGAGGACGAGCGCGTCGTACGGGTGGCGGATGCCGGCCTCGTCGACGACGAGGCGCCGGCCGAAGTCGAGCCCGGCCGCACGGCAGCCGCCGCGCAGGTCGACGCCGTGCGCGGCGTACCACGCCAGCGGGCGCAGCTCGAGATCGCCCGGGCCGCACGTGCGCGCGAGCAGCTTGGACAGCAGCACGCGGTTGTACGACGGCCCCGGCTCCTCGCCGAGCATGACGATCCTCCAGTCCTCCGCCGGCCGGCGGCGCAGCGCCTCCTCGACGACGGCGAGCCCGGCCATCCCGGTGCCGACGACGACGAGCCGTCTCGGCGCGGCGGGCGCACGGCGGCGGACCGGCTCGTCGCGCCGGCGCGCGGGCTCGAGCCGCACGGCGACGGCCTTGAGCTCGGGCTGCGCCGACGTCGGGTCGACGGCGGCGATCGTCAGCGCGTTGAGGGCCCCGGCACCGGCGGGCGCGTGCCGCGCGCCCCAGTGGAACGGCGCGAACGCCACGCCGCGCGGCATCGCCTCGTCGTGCGCGACCGCGAGGCGCAGCTCGCCGCGGCGCGAGACGACGCGCACGAGCTCACCGTCGGCGGCGCCCGCCGCGGCGGCGTCGAGCGGGTGGCACGACAGCGCCGGCTCGCCCGCCGCCGCGCGCAGCGAGGGCGCGTGGCCCGTGCGCGTCATCGTGTGCCAATGGTCGGCGACGCGGCCGGTGGTCAGCAGCAGCGGGAAGTCCGCGTCCGGCGTCTCGGCCGGAGCCGCATGGGGGGTGGGCGCGAAGCGGGCGCGGCCGTCGGGCGTCGGGAAGCGGTGGGTCTCGTACAGGCGCACGGTGCCCGGGTGCTCGCCGGCGGGCTGCGCGGGGCAGGGCCACTGCAGGCCGCCCTCGCGCCGCAGGCGGTCATGCGACACGCCGGTCATGTCGCAGGGGCGGCCGGCGGTGCAGGCGGCGAACTCGTCGAACACGGCGGCGCTGTCGGGCCAGGCGAAGGCATGGCCGTAACCGAGACGGCGCGCGAGGCCGGCGACGATCTCCCAGTCGGGCTTCGCCTCGCCGGGCGGCGCCATCGCGCGCCGCACGAGCCCGATGCGCCGCTCGGAGCTCGTCATCGCGCCCTCCTTCTCCGGCCAGGCGGCGGCCGGCAGGACGGCATGCGCGAGCGCGGAGGTCTCCGTCGGATGGTGCGGGTCCTGCACGACGACGAGCTCGGCGCGCTCGAGCGCCGCCCGCGCGCGCTGGGCGTCGGGCAGCGAGACGAGCGGGTTGGTCGCGATCACCCAGACCGCCTTCACGCGGCCCTGCTCGAGCGCCTCGAACAGCGCGACCGCGGGCAGCCCGGGCCGCGCCGAGATTCGCTCCGGAGCGATCCCCCAGTGCCGGGCGATCGCGGCACGGTCCGCGGCGTCGGCGACGTTGCGGTAGCCGGGCAGCAGGTGCGCCAGGCCGCCGGTCTCGCGCCCGCCCATCGCGTTCGGCTGGCCGGTGAGCGACAGCGGGCCGCTGCCGGGGCGGCCGATCTGTCCGGTCGCGAGGCAGAGGTTGATGAGCGCGCGGTTCTTCAGCGTGCCGACGGTCGACTGGTTGGCGCCCATCGACCACAGCGCCATCGCCGCCCCAGCGCTCGCGAAGCGGCGCGCGGCCTGCTCGATGAGCTCGGCGGGGACCTGGCAGACGCCGGCTGCGCGCGCCGGCGTCCACTCCTGCGCGACCGCGCGCGCCTCGGCCCAGCCGGTCGTGTGGCGCTCGACGAACGCGCGATCGGCGAGGTCGTCGCGGTCGACGACGTGCAGCAGCGCGCCCAGCAGCGCGAGGTCGGTGCCCGGGCGGACGGGCAGGTGCAGGTCCGCGCCGCGCGCGGTCGGCGTCGCGCGCGGGTCGGCGCAGATGACGAACGCGCCGTCGGCCTGGCGGTCGCGGATGCGCGACCAGAGGATCGGGTGGCACGCCGCGGTGTTCGTGCCGAGCAGCAAAAAGCAGTCGGCGAGCGCGATGTCGGCGTACGCCGGCGGGGGGCCGTCGGATCCGAAGGCGCCGGTGTAGCCCGCGACCGCGGACGACATGCACAGGCGTGAGTTGGAGTCGACGTTGTTCGTGCCGAGAAACCCCTTGGCGAGCTTGTTGATCGCGTAGTAGTCCTCGGTCAGCAGCTGTCCGGAGATGTAGAACGCGACGGCGTCGGGCCCGTGCTCGTCGACGGTCGCGCGCAGCCGGTCAGCCAGCGTGCCCAGTACGTCCTCCCAGCCCGCGCGCTCGAAGCGCTCGTCGCGGTCGGCGCGCCACAGCGGCGTCGTCGCGCGGTCGGGGGCGTGGACGGCGAACGGCAGCCCGAGCGGCTTGCGGCAGGTGCGCCCGCGGTTGGCGGGATGGTGCCGGTCGCCGCGGACCGCGGTCAGGCGGCCGTCGCCGTCGACGTCGGCGAGCAGGCCGCAGCCGACGCCGCAGTAGGGGCACTGGGTCGGGGTGCTCTGCACGTCGGCCCGAGCCTGCGCGCGGGCCGTTTCACCGCCGCGTCGCTTCGATGAACGCTCTGTGAACGTCCCGCGCTCAGCGCCGGGGCGATCGGCTTCGACATCTGAGGCGCGGGCGGGTGGCGGGTCCCGACGAAGAGCCACAGCGCGCTCTCGTCGCTGTCGTTGAACACCTGACGCTCCGTTGCGGGCTCGAGTGGCGCGTCGACGCGCTTGGCGTTTCGACCTGATGGCAGCCAGTTGGGACGGGTGTCCAAAGACAGCCCGCGGCCCCCGCCATACGGTGCAGGCGGTGACCGGACGCGAGGAATTCGTGCTGCGCACGGTCGAGGAGCGAGGGGTGCGGTTCATCCGCCTCTGGTTCGTCGACGTGCTCGGCCTGCTCAAGAGCCTGTCGATCCCGGTGTCGGAGCTCGAGTCGGCGCTCGAGGACGGCGTGGGGCTCGACGGGTCGTCGCTGGAGGGGGCGTCGCGGCTGTGCGAGCACGACGTCATCGCGCACCCCGACCCGCGCACGTTCCAAATGCTGCCGTGGAAGCCCGACTCGCTCGTGGCGCGGATGTTCTGCGACGTGCGCCAGCCCGACGACGGCCCCTCCGGCGGCGACTCGCGGGCGACCCTGCGGCGCGTGCTCGAGCAGGCCGCTGCGCTCGGCTACACGATGCAGGTCGGCTGCGAGGTCGAGTTCTTCGTCTTCGGCCCGCTCGGCGCCAACGGTTCCGAGCCGACGACGCTCGACGACGGCGCCTACTTCGACCTCACCCCGCTCGACGTCGGCAGCGACTTCCGCCGCCTCACGATCGAGTACCTCGAGCAGATGGGGATCCCGGTCAAGGCGTCGCACCACGAGGTCGCGCCGTCGCAGCACGAGATCCAGCTCGCCCACACCGACGGCCTGTCGATGGCCGACGCGATCTCGACGTTTCGGATCGCCGTCAAGGAGGCCGCGCACGAGCTCGGCGCCTACGCGACGTTCATGCCCAAGCCGCTGGCGGCCCATCCCGGCAGCGGGATGCACCTGCACGTCTCGCTCTTCCAGAGCGGGCGCAACGCCTTTCACGAGCCGGACGCCGGCGAGCCACTGTCGCCCACGGGCCGGGCGTTCCTCGCAGGCGTGCTGGCCCACTCCGGCGAGCTGACCGCCGTCACGAACCAGTGGATCAACTCCTACCGGCGGCTGGCGACCGGCTTCGAGGCGCCCGGGCACGTCAGCTGGACGCGGCGCGGCGCGGCGGCGCTCGTGCGCGTGCCCTCGCGCCGGCCCGACCGCGCCGAGAGCACGCGCTTCGAGCTGCGCTCACCCGACCCCGGCTGCAACCCCTACATGGTGCTGGCGCTCGTGCTCGCCGCGGGGCTGCGCGGCATCGAGCGCGGCTACGCGCTGCAGGACGAGTCGATCGACGACGAGCCCGCCGGCGCGCCGCGACTGCCGCTGGACCTGCGCGAGGCGACCGATCTGTTCGAGGCCTCCGAGCTCGCCCGTGAGACGCTCGGCGACCGGCTCTGCGACGTGTTCGTCGCCAACAAGCGCCGCGAGCTCGACGACGAGCGGCGCTCGGTCACAGAGTTCGACCGCTCCCGCTACCTGAGGTTGCTCTAGTGGCCCGTCTGCTGACTGCCGACAAGACGGGCCGCTGGCGATGAGCGACGCCTGGATCTACGGCATCGACGGCGCGCAGGACACGTCGCGGCTGCTCGCCGAGCTCGGCTTCAGCCCGCATCGCGTCGCGCCGAACGGGACGCTGCGCCCGCCCGCGGGCGACTCCCGCGCGCCGGCGCTGGCGCTCGTGCTCGCCGGCCGCCTCGAGCAGCCGTCGTGCGCCGATCTGTGCGCGCGGCTGGCGGCCGACGACGAGCTCGGCGAGGTGCCGGTGATCGTCGCGCTGCCGTGCGAGGTGCTGGCGCAGGGCTTGGGGGTCGTCGAGGGGCACGAGCTGCTCGTCGAGCCGTTCACCGCCGAGGAGCTCCGGGCGCGGATCGCGCGCGCCCGGCGCGCCGTCAACGGGATCGACCACGACGACGTCGTGCGGGTCGGCAGCCTGGAGATGAACCTCGCGACCTACCAGGTCGCGATCGGCGGCCGCCCGGTGGACTTCACGTACATGGAGTACGAGCTGCTGAAGTTCCTCGTCACGCACCCCCGGCGCGTGTTCTCGCGGGAGGCGCTGCTCAACCGCGTGTGGGGCTATGACTACTACGGCGGCGCGCGGACGGTCGACGTCCACGTGCGCCGCGTCCGCGCCAAGCTCGGCAGCGAGCACGCGTCGCAGATCAAGACCGTGCGCAGCGTCGGCTACCGATGGGAGGGAGGATGAGCGCCGCGGTCGCGGCGCTAGACGCCCCAGTCCTTCGTGTTGTCCGGGATGAACGCCATCCCGAGGATGAACGCGAGCATCAAAAGGCCCGCTATGAGAGCGAGCGCGAACTGCCAGGGCTGCACCATTCGATCACCTGCCTATGTCGTGTGGATGTGCGCGATGTGCGTCGCGTACGCGACGCCTACCCTTTGTGTTAGGGCACATCCGCCGAGTCGTCAAGGCCGGCCTGTGCGCCAGCCCGTCCCGGCCTGCATCCCGCTGCTAGCTTCCCGACGATGGCCGTCTCGATCGAGGATGCCCGCGCCGCCGTGCTGCGGCACGCCGAGGTGCTCGACGCGGAGGACGTGTTCCTCGACGACGCGCTCGGCCGCGCGCTGGCGGTCGACGCGCACGCGCCCAACGACGTGCCGCCGTTCGCCGCCTCGGCGATGGACGGCTTCGCGATCCGCGCCGCCGACACCGCCGGCGGCGCGGCGACGCTGCGGCTCGTCGGCGAGGCGAAGGCCGGGGCGGCCGCCGGGGTGGCGGTCCACAGCGGCACCGCCGTGCGGATCTCGACCGGCGCGCCGGTGCCCGACGGCGCCGACGCGATCGTGCCGCAGGAGATGACGACGAGCGACGGCGCGACGGTCACGGTCGACGGGCAGGTGGCGCGCGGCTACCACGTGCGCCCGCCCGGCGAGGACATCCGCTCGGGCGAGCTCGTCGTCGGCGCCGGCACCCTGCTCGGCCCGGCGGAGCTCGGCGTCCTGGCGTCGATGAACATCCCGCGGCCGAGCGTGGTGCGCCGCCCGCGCGTAGCGATCGCCGGAACGGGCGACGAGCTGACCGATCCAGGCAAGCCGCTGGCCCCGGGCGCGATCCGCGACTCCAACGGCCCGGCGCTCGGCGGCGCCGTGCACCGGGCGGGCGGCGAGCTCGTTGCGCGCGTGCGCGTGGGAGACGACCTCGAGGCGACGATCTCCGTGCTCGGCGCCGCGCTGCGCGACGTCGACATGCTCATCACGAGCGGCGGCGTCTCCGTCGGACCGCACGACCACGTGCGGCCGGCGCTCGCGCGGCTGGGCTACAGCGAGGTGTTCGCGGGGGTGAAGCTCAAGCCCGGCCGGCCGACGACGTTCGCCGTCGGCGAGGACGGCACGCTCGTGTTCGCGCTGCCCGGCAATCCGGTTTCCGCGCTCATGGGCTTCCGGCTCTTCGTCGTCCCGGCGCTCGACGCGATGCTCGGGCGCAGCGGCGAGCACCACCCGGTCAAGGCGACCGCCGACGAGCCGCTCGAGGGCGCCGTCGGCCGCACGACCGTGATCCGCTGCCGCACGACCCTGCAGGACGACGGCTGGCACGTACGCCCGACGAAGTCGCAGGACTCGCACATCCTGACGTCGATGCTCGGCGTCGACGCGCTCGCGCTCGTGCCCGAGGACCGCGACGGGATCGGTGCCGGGGAACCCGTGGAGATCGAGTTCGTCGGGTGAGGGTGGTCGGCGGCGGGCTCGCGGCGGCCGTGCCGTGCGTCGTCCTCGCGCTTGCGGGCGCGCAGCCTGCCGCCGCCGCGGCGGATTCGTCCTGCCGGCTGTCCGCCGCCGCCCAGGGTCCGCCCGGCGGCACGCCCGCGTTCGAGCTGAAGGTGATGCGCCGCGGCACCACTGCCGCGTCGCGATCGGCGTGATGAGGGGCTTTCATCGCTGCCGCACGGCGGCCCGCATCGGCTGCTCCAGGCCGGTGCTCGGCGCGTGGCGCTGCTGCCGGGGCAGGCGCGACCGCGTCGTGGCCGGCCACTTCACCGCGTCGTTCGCGTGCAGGCGCCGCCGCGCGCGCTTCACCGGCAGCTACGCGCAGGCCGCCGAGCCGTGCTTCGGCGCGGCCGCGCGCGACCCGCGGCTGCGGTGCTTCAGCCGCGCCCGGGCGGCCGTTCCCGCGCTGGGACAGCCCGACCCGGAGCAGATCTGGCAGTGCAACCCCGATCCCGCGGTCGGCGCCTGCGTCTGCGGGGTACCCGCGGCGAACGCGACGCGCAGCGTCGCGCTCGTCGGCGACAGCCACAGCGCGCACTGGCGCGCCGCTCAACGTCGTCGCGCTGCTGCGGCGCTAGCGCGCCTACTCGCACTTCAGCGGCGGCTGCTTCTTCTCGACGGTCGCGAGCCGGTTCACCGCCCGCTGCGGCCGGTTTCAGCGCGACGTCACGGACTGGCTCGGCCGGCATCCCGAGGTCAGCACCGTGTTCGTGACCGCGAACGCCGACACGCCGGTCGCGGTGGCGGAGGGGGAGAGCATCGCGCGCGGCATCCGGCGCCTGGAGGAGGCGCGGCGCAGGCAGCCGGTGCGCTGAGGCCGGTCGTGCGCCAGCGCGAGCGTCGGGCGCAAGGCCACATAAACCCGCTGCTAAGCTCGACCGAAGGCCCGCAGCCATGCCGCAAACTGCGGATTTCGTCGTCTCCGGCCCCGTCTCGACGGGGCCGATTTGTCCGCCCCCACGCCTAGGATTCGCAAATGGAGATCGAGATCGGCCGAGGCAAGAAGGCTCGGCGAGCATACGGATTCGACGACATCGCGATCGTGCCGTCCAGGCGCACGCGCGACCCCGACGACGTGGACATCTCCTGGAAGCTCGGCGACTACCGCTTCGAGCTGCCGCTGCTCGCCTCGGCGATGGACGGCGTCGTGTCGCCGGCGACGGCTGGTCTGATCGGCAAGCTCGGCGGCCTCGCCGTGCTGAACCTCGAGGGGATCTTCACGCGCTACGAGGACGCCGAGCAGCAGCTCGAGCGGATCGCGCTCCTGCCGCGCGACGAGGCGACCCGCGCGATGCAGGAGATCTACCAGGCGCCGATCATCCCGGAGCTCATCGCCAGGCGGATCACCGAGATCAAGGAGCAGGGCGTCGTCGTCGCCGCCTCGCTGACGCCGCAGCGCGTGCGCACGCACTACGAGCTCGCGCTCGAGGCGGGCCTCGACATCCTCGTCATCCAGGGCACCGTCGTATCGGCCGAGCACGTCTCGAGCGACGAGTCGCGGCCGCCGCTGAACCTCAAGGAGTTCATCCGCGAGGTGCCGCTGCCGGTCGTCGTCGGCGGCTGCGCGAGCTACCACACGGCGCTGCACCTCATGCGCACGGGGGCCGCCGGCGTGCTCGTCGGCGTCGGTCCCGGCGCGGCCTGCACCACGCGCGGCGTGCTCGGCATCGGCGTGCCGCAGGCGACCGCGATCGCCGACGTCGCCGGCGCTCGGTCGCAGCACATGCTCGAGACCGGCGAGTACTGCCAGGTCATCGCCGACGGCGGGATGCGCAACGGCGGCGACGTCTCGAAGGCGATCGCCTGCGGCGCCGACGCGGTCATGATCGGCTCGCCGCTGGCGCGCGCCTACGAGGCCCCCGGCCGCGGCTTTCACTGGGGGATGGCGACGTTCCATCCAACGCTGCCGCGCGGCGCGCGCGTGAAGACCGTGCAGAACGGGACGCTCGAGGAGATCCTCACGGGCCCCGCGCACGAGAACGACGGCACGTTCAACCTCATGGGCGGCCTGCGGACGTCGATGGCGACGTGCGGCTACAAGGACATCGCCGAGTTCAACCGCGCCGAGCTGATGATCGCGCCCGCGCTGCAGACCGAGGGCAAGCAGCTGCAGACCGCGCAGGGCATCGGCATGGGGGCGCGCGGAGCGGCCGCGGCGTCGCTCGCGCCCGCCGAGCCCGCGAACGGCAACGGCACCCACGGCATCCACGAGCCGGCGGCGGTCACGGGCGACGCATGACGAGCGGCCATCGCTCGACCGTCGCGGGGCCGGCCGCGGACCGGGGCCGCTCGCGATGACCGATGGCGTCGTGACCAGCGCGACCGCCGCCACCGAGCTGGTGGAGGAGGACGTCCGCGAGGTCACCGCGCCGCGCGCCGTGGAGGAGGTCGTGGTCCTCGACTACGGCGGGCAGTACTCGCAGCTCATCGCGCGCCGCGTCCGCGAGCTCGGCGTCTTCAGCGAGCTGCTGCCCCACCACGTCGGCGCCGCCGAGGTCCGCCGCCGCAAGCCGAAGGGGCTGATCCTCTCCGGCGGCCCGGCGTCGGTCCACGCCCCCGGCGCACCGCGCCTGGACCAGGAGCTGCTCGAGCTCGGCATCCCGGTGCTCGGCATCTGCTATGGCATGCAGCTGCTCGCGGCCGGACTCGGGGGCAGGGTCGAGGGTGCCGAGGTCGGTGAGTTCGGCCGCTCCGGTCTCACGGTGCGCGAGCCGGGCCGGCTCTTCGCGGGCCTGCCGGTCGAGCAGACCTGCTGGATGTCGCATCGCGACACGGTCTTCGAGCCGCCGCCCGGCTTCACGGCCCTGGCGTCGTCGACGGCCTCGCCGGTCGCGGCGCTCGAATCCGTCGAGCGCGGGATCTACGGCATCCAGTTCCATCCGGAGGTCGTCCACACGCCGTACGGCCAGACGATCCTCGAGCGCTTCCTCGGCGAGATCTGCGAGGCGGATCGCTCGTGGTCGCCGGAGAGCATCGTGGCCGAGCAGATCGCGCGGATCCGGTCACAGGTCGGTGACGGCAAGGTCGTCTGCGGGCTCAGCGGCGGCGTCGACTCAAGCGTCGCCGCGCTGCTCGTGCACCGCGCCGTCGGCGACCAGCTGACGTGCGTGTTCGTCGACCACGGGCTGATGCGCAAGAACGAGGGCGAGCAGGTCGTCGCCGCGTTTCGCGACCACTTCAAGGTGCCGCTCGTCGCGGTCGACGCCGAGCAGCGCTTCCTCGAGCGCCTCGCGGGCGTCAGCGAACCGGAGGCCAAGCGCAAGGCGATCGGCCGCGAGTTCATCCGCGTCTTCGAGGAGGAGGCGGCGAAGCTCGGCGACGCGCGGTATCTCGTCCAGGGCACGCTGTACTCCGACGTCATCGAGTCGGGAGGCGGCACCGGCGCCGCCACGATCAAGTCGCACCACAACGTCGGCGGCCTGCCCGACGACCTGCAGTTCGAGCTCGTCGAGCCGCTGCGCACGCTGTTCAAGGACGAGGTGCGTGCCGTGGGCGCCGAGCTGGGCCTGCCCGAGCGGCTCGTCTGGCGCCAGCCGTTTCCGGGGCCGGGGCTCGCGATCCGGATCGTCGGCGGCGAGGCGACCAAGGAGCGCCTCGACCTCCTGCGCGAGTGCGACTACATCCTGCAGGACGAGATCCGCAACGCCGGCCTCTACCGCGACCTGTGGCAGTCCTTCTGCGTGCTGCCCGACATCCGCACCGTCGGCGTGCAGGGCGACGAGCGCACGTACGGC
>DATMJM010000194.1:0-4180 GCA_035553935.1 Solirubrobacteraceae bacterium | reverse complement strand
TCGTCAACCCGCCGTCGGCGAGCGCGGTGGCCGCGGTTGTGGCCGCCTCCGCGCACCGAGACGGCGAAGCGTCGTCGACGCGCGTGGTCCACCGCCGCGATCACGTCAGCGGTGTCCGCCGGCTGGACGACAAGCGCGGGGGTCTCGATCATGCGGTTCCACAGGCGCGTCGCCTCGTCGAAGCCGACGTCGCCGGGGAGAAACAGCACTCCGTTCAGCCGCCGGCGGAGCGTCGCGACGGCGCCGTCGGTCAGCGTGGTCATGCGGTCACCTCCTCGGGCGTGACGACGGCCGCGCGCAGGGCGCGCAGGAACGCCTCCGGCTGTTCGATCGGCGGGTCGTCGGCGGCGTCCTCGATCACGTGCAGCGGCCAGCCGTAACGAACGCTTGCCGCCTCGGCGACCTCGAGCCGGGTCGCCAGGTCGTGGCGGCCCCAGATCACCGTCGTCGGCGCGGCGATTCGGACGAGGTCTTCCGGCGGGATCGCCGGAAACCCGAACAGCTCCATGAGCCTGCCGGACGCGGCCGCCACGCTCGCGGTGCCGGCGCGGTCGAGGTTGTAGGCCTTCAGGTGATCCCAGCGCTCGCCCATCCGCTCGCGCAGCCGGTCGAGGTCGAAGGCGCACTGCGCCCAGAGAGCGTCGTGGCGCTCCTGCGTCGGCTTCGAGACGAAGGCCTGCAGCGCAGCGCCGAACTCGGGGGCCGGCTGGAACGGGGCCAGGCCGAGCGCGTCGGCGAGCACCAGGCAAGCGATCCGGTCGCTGTGGTCGACCGCGTAGCGGGCCGCGATCGCGCCGCCGACGATCTGGCCCACGAGCACCGGTGGCGACGCGCACGCCCGCTCGATCAGGGCGTCCAGCCAGGCGATGACCCGCGCGGCGTCGAGCTCTACCTCGCCGGCGTCAGACGCGCCGTGGCCGGGCAGGTCGGGGCAGATCACGCGATGCGCCGTCACGAGCTCCGGGATGACGCGCAGCCATTTCGCCCCGTATTCGCCGGGGCCGTGGAGCAGGACCATCGGCGGACCGTCGCCGCCCTCCAGCACGGCGGTGGGGATTCCCACCAGGTCCAGGCGCCGCTCGGCCACCGGCAGATCCGCGAGTAGCTGATCCCGCATGAGTGTCCTCCTTCGCTCTCGGAGTACCGACGCGTCGGACGCTATGACCGCCTGACACGGCTCCGCATCGGCTGAACGGCCCAACTTCGGCCGCACACCGGAATGGGTGGTTTCACCCACTCACGAGCTGGTGCTCGTAGGCGTACGCCGTCGCGGCGGCGCGCGAGGAGACGCCGAGCTTCGCGAAGATGTTGCTGACGTGCCGGTCGACCGTCCGCTCGCTGAGCACGAGTCCGGCTGCGATCGCCTTGTTGGTCTGGCCCGCGGCGACGAGGCGCAGCACCTGCAGCTCGCGAGCCGTCAGCCCGTGAGAGTCGTGGCAGGCGGCAGGCGCGGTGAGCGCGCCGATCCGTGCAAGCTCGGGCAGGGCGCCGAGCTCTGCGAAGGCGCCGCGCGCCGCCTCCAGCTCCAGCGCGGCCGTGTCCTCGTCGCCGAGCGCGCGGCAGGCGAGCGCCAGCCGCAGGCGAGTACGTGCCGCGTCGTAGGGCGCCTCGAGCTCCTGCCAGGTTCGCCATGCCCGCCGGAGATCCACGAGCGCGGCGCGGGCATCACCCTCCACGAGGTGCAGCGCCCCCCGCGCATCGGCGAGGCGCGCGGTCAGCAACCCGGCTGGGTAGCCGGCCAAGATCTCCTCGAGCTCGCGACACGCCGCCCGTGCCGGCTCGATCTCGCCCGTCGCGAGCGTCAGCTCGATGTACGCGGGCAGCAGCTGCGAGCGGCGCGCGCGGTCGGTCGTCTCGCCCAGCGCGCGGCGGAGGGCGGCCGCGCCGGCATCGGGCCTGCCCTGCGCGAGTCGCAGCAGCGCGAGGCCCGGCTGCGGCTCCCAGCCCGCGCGACTCGCCTTTCGGTACGCGTCCTCCGCCGCGCGCAGGTCGCCGCGCAGACGATGCACCTCGCCCTGCCGGTAGAACGCCTGCGCCGCCGCCGCGCGGTTCATCTTCATGCGCTCGGCGAAGCGCTCGCCGGCCCGCCGCGCCTCCTCCAGGGCGTTCGGCCAATCGCCGCGGAGCTGGAGGATCTCGGCCCGGTGCACGAGGCACTGGCCGGTGTAGGGAACAAGGTCCGGCTGCGCCTCGCACCACCGCGTCAGCGCCTCGGTCCACTCCTGCGCGCGGCGAACATCGTGTGCCAGCTGGCAGCCGTCGATCACGCCGCAGTAGACGAGGCCGGCGACGATCGGCGACACCTCCTCCGAGATGACACCCACCATCGCCTGGTCCAGCAACCGCAGACCCTCAGCGACTCGGCCCTGCTTGACGAGCACACAGCCCTGCTGGTGCACGGCGAGGGTCATGAGATCCGCGTCCCCGAAGCGCTCCCCGATCTCCGCCGCGTCTCGTGCCACCGCGTGCGACGCCTCGTACTCGCCGGAGCGCTCGTGTCGCAACGACAGCGGGAGCAGCAGATATCCGCGCTCCACCCGCTCGGGCCCCGCCCGGTCGAGCAGCCGCTCAGCACGTCCCCACCAGCCGCTCGCTGGCCCCAGCTCACCCTGGACGGCGAGATGCAGGCCGAGCCAGAACGCGCACCGCACGGCCCGCGGCAGATCGCCGCCGTCGAGATGGCCGTGATGCGCTCGCTCCAGCACACGCAGGTAGTCGTCATCGCGGCCGAGCAGATACGCAGCGTTCGCGAGCAGCTCGACGTCGTCGGCTCCAAGCGGCGAGGTGCGATCCGCGCGCGACAGCGCGGCGTACGCCTCCTTCCAAGCTCGGCGGCCGTGTGCCTCCCGGCCCCTCTCGAGTACATCGACGGGCTCCATCGCGGCCCCGGAGTGCGAGCCTGCTGACTCAGCCTACGCGGGCTGCCGCTCGATGGCGACGTCGTGCCGCGGTGCGACGAACCGCGCCTCGAGCAGTTCGGGCGGGAGCCGCCGGCCGGCCTCCCAGCATTCGAGTCCGAGAAGGCGACCGGTCGACCGGTCGCGCTCGATGAGCGCGGAGGGCGTGCGCTGCACGCGCACGCGATCCTCGTCCCAGCCGCCGAGGCGCAGCCAGGCGATGTCCGTCAGGCGATCGTAGTGGCCGTCCATCGGTACTCAGGCTACTCCTCGGTCCAGACCGTGATGACACGTGCCGTGGCCGCATCGCCGCCGTCGAGCCAGCTGTAGACGGCGGCCAGCGCTCCCCGCGCTTGATCGGTGAACACGGCTCTGAACGGCGCCCGCACGACCGGCATGACGATCGCCTCAGGCGCCGAGGACGCGCTGCCCGTAGATGACGCGGCCAGACTGCACGTAGCGTTCGGGGCGTGCGCCTCGTCGACACCGCCCCTGCGGCGCGGCGCGCCGCTACGTCATCGAGCGCGAGCTGACCAGCATGGCCGAGCTCGAGGCGACCATCGCCGACTAGCTGCAGCAGGCCGGCACCCGGCAAGCGCTCCCGGCCCCCGGCCCGTCCTGCTTGCCCGCCGACCTAGGCGCCAGCGGCGATGACCGGCCGCGACCATGCCGATCCGGTCGGACACCAGCAGCTCACCGAGACAGACGTCGCCCGCCGACGGGCGGACCCGCCACGCGATGGTGGCACTCACGGCTCCGCTACGGCACATGCCGACGCCACAGGGGCGACCGCCGCGGCGTCGGACCGCTCTGACGCAGCAGTTCGCGACTTTTCCCCTACCACGCTCCGCCACGCGGCAGTTTACGTTCCCCGTCGGCGTAGTCCTATCACGGAGGAATGCCTCATGGGGAACGGGTCAAAGGTGCCGGCGGTGCTCGTGCTGGCGATGGCGCTGGTCGCGTGCGGGGCCTCCAGCGCGAGCGCGCAGCTGTCGGTAGGAGCCAGCGTCTCGGTCAAGGCGACCGTCTACATCGAAGGTCCGCTGACCGGTGAGAAGCAGCCACTGGACGGCGCCGGCAAACTGTTGTGCACGGCGGGCCAGAAGGTCGGGGGACACCTGCCCAACGGCGACCCGGTTGACCCGGTGCTCTGCGCGATACCCGCGCTCGACTACCAGTACGTCACGAGATTCAAGGATTCGAGCGGCGAGATCGTGCGCCGCCACACCGCGCTGCTCAACGTCCCGACGCCGTTGAACGTCGACCGCGACATCGATCCCGGC
>DATMJM010000193.1:0-3964 GCA_035553935.1 Solirubrobacteraceae bacterium | reverse complement strand
CGATCCGCATGGCTCGAGCGTCGCAAGCAACTCGTTCGCGGTGCACTTGAAGCCATCGGGGTCGTTGACGCCGATGTGGGTGTGCGCGTCGAAGAGCGTCACCGGCGGCAGGAGCGACATCGTCTGCTCGGCAAGCGGCGTGAGCAGATCGTCGGCGTACACGCGCGCAGTCTAGGCGTGACACGGGGCCGCGGCGGGCATACACTCCGCGGCGGTGAGCTACAGCAACGGCAACGTCGGGACGTGCTCATGCGGCCAGGTCGCCGTGGACGCCTGCCCCCGCTGTGGACGCATGGTCTGCGACACGCACTCGCGGCTGCTGCCCGACCCGCCCGAAGGCATCTCGCCCGACGCGCTGAGCCGCTTCGAGATCGCGATTCGCGCAGGTGGTCCGCTGTGCCAGTCCTGTCGCGCCGACATCGGCAGCCAGGCGCTCGCGCAGGCGATCAACGCGCCACGGGCGCAGCTGCCGGAGCACTGGCTCGACCGCGCGATCGCGCTCAACGGCGACCAGACGCGCAGCCCGCTGGAGAAGGTCGAGGACGCACGTCTGCCGTCCGGGCTGACGGCGAGCGAGGTCGCAGCCGAGTTCCTGCGCCGAATCGGTCAGACGCCGCACGAGCGCGTCCCGATCTCGCCGGCGAGCTTCCTGCGCACGCCGGAGTACGCCGAGGGCTGGTCGGTCGACTGTCGCCGCACGCAGTACACGACGGCAGCGGGCCGCGGCGGCGCGCGCTACTCGCTTCCGTGCCTGATCGCGACGACGGGCGAACTGCTCGGCCCGACGCTCGATGAGGGTGATCGCCACGGCGATACCTGGTGGGTCGTGCCGGAGTCGGACATCGAGCTGTCCAGACTCGTCACCGGCGTCGCGCAGCTGCTGCTGCTCAGCAGGTTCGCGCCGAGCCCGCCGCGCGCCTGAGCGGGCAGGCGAGCCGGCCGCATCGCGCCTCGCCGGCCGTGGACGCCGCCGCGCTGCTCGCCGCCCTCGTCGCGATCGACTCCGTCAACCCGGCGCTCGTGCCGGGCGCGGCCGGGGAGGCCGAGATCGCCGCCTACGTCGCGACCTGGCTGCGCGAGCGCGACCTCGAGGTGAGCGTGGTCGACGAGCCGGCAGGACGCCCCAGCGTCATGGGCGTCGCGCGCGGTAGCGGCGGCGGCGCGACCCTCATGCTCAACGCCCACCTCGACACCGTCGGCGTGGCCGGGATGCAGCGACCACACGAGCCGCAGCTGCGCGACGGCCGGCTCTACGGGCGCGGTGCCTACGACATGAAGGGAGGCCTTGCGGCGATCATGCTCGCCGGCGCTGCGGCTGCGGCCGCTGCGCTGCGCGGCGACGTGCTCGTCACGGCTGTCGCCGACGAGGAGCACGCCAGCCGGGGGATCCAGGCGCTGCTGCGGCGCCTGCGCGCCGATGCCTGCGTCGTCACCGAGCCGACCGACCTGCGCGCGTGCGTCGCGCACAAGGGCTTCGTCTGGGCCGAGCTCGAGACCCGCGGCCGCGCCGCGCACGGCTCGCGGCCGGACCTCGGCATCGACGCGATCGCGGGCATCGGACCGGCGCTCTGCGGCATCCGCGCGCTCCAGGATCGCCTCGATGCGGCGCCCCACCCGCTGCTCGGCCCCGCCAGCCTGCACGCGTCGCTGATCGAGGGCGGTCAGGAGCTCTCGAGCTACCCGCAGCGCTGCGTGCTCGGGCTCGAGCGGCGCACGCTCCCCGGCGAGCGCATCGAGGACGTGCGGCGCGAGCTCGACGAGCTGCTGGCGCTGGCGCGCGACGCCGACCCGCGGCTGGATGCCGAGCTGCGGCTCGCGCTGTGGCGCCACCCGTTCGAGGCCGACCCGCGGGCGGAGGTCGTCGTCGCCCTCCGCGCCGCGGGCGCGGCGGTGCTCGGCGCGGAGCCGGAGATCATCGGCGACCACCCGTGGATGGACGCCGCGTTCATCGCGGCGGCGGGCATCCCCACCGTCGTCTTCGGTCCGGGCGGCGCGGGCGCCCACGCGGTCGAGGAGTACGGCGACGTCGCGAGCGTCGAGCGCTGCGCGGCGGTCCTGACCGAGACGGCGTGCCGCATGTGCGGCTGAGCTGAGCGCCGGAGCTGCGGCACCCTGTCGCTGCGCCGGGCGCCTGCGAGAGTACGCGCCGTCATGCGAGCGATGGTCTTCGACGCCGTCGGCGCGCCGCTGCGAGCCGCTGAACGCGAGGTGCCGCGTCCGGGACCCGACC
Organism: Solirubrobacteraceae bacterium; assembly: GCA_035553935.1. Classification (GTDB taxonomy): domain Bacteria; phylum Actinomycetota; class Thermoleophilia; order Solirubrobacterales; family Solirubrobacteraceae; genus CADCVQ01. The sequence goes on along the minus strand of DATMJM010000193.1, from coordinate 1,734 downwards.
AGTTGTTGCTGCGCGTCGAAGCATGTGGCATCTGCCGGACCGATCTGCATCTGCTCGACGGCGAGGTCCGGATCGCCGCGCCGCCGCGGATCCTCGGCCACCAGATCGTCGGCGTCGCCGCGCCCGGCGGCGAGCGCGTCGGCGTCCCGTGGCTCGGCTGGACGTGCGGGCGCTGCGCGCAGTGCTCCGCGGGACGCGAGAACCTCTGCCCGAGCGCGCGCTTCACCGGCTGCGACATCGACGGCGGCTTCGCCGAGTACGCGGTCGCCGACGAGCGCTACTGCTTGCCCATCTCCGGCGGCTGGCCGGCCGAGCAGGCCGCGCCGCTGCTGTGTGCCGGGCTGATCGGCTACCGCGCGCTGCGCATGTGCGGCGACGCGCGGCGCCTCGGCCTGTACGGCTTCGGCGCGGCAGCCCACATCCTCGCCCAGGTCGCGCGCTGGCAGGGGCGCGAGGTCTTCGCGTTCACGCGCGCCGGTGACGATCCCGCGCAGGCGCTCGCTCGGCAGCTCGGCGTGACCTGGGCCGGGTCGTCCGCCGACCGCGCGCCCGAGCCGCTGGACGCCGCGATCATCTTCGCGCCCGACGGCGCGCTGGTGCCCGTCGCGCTGGAGGCGGTCGTGCCCGGCGGCACGGTCGTCTGCGGCGGCATCCACATGAGCGAGATCCCCGCGTTCGCGTACGAGCGCCTGTGGCACGAGCGCGTGCTGCGCTCCGTCGCCAACCTCACCCGCGCCGACGCGACCGCGTTCCTCGAGCTCGCGCCGCGCGTGCCCGTGCGCACGCACGTCACGACGTATGCGCTCGAGGCGGCGGGCGACGCGCTCGAAGATCTGCGCAGCGGGCGCCTCACCGGCGCCGGGGTGATCGTGCCGTAGCCCGGGCTCAGTTCTGTTCGTCAGGGCAGAACACGGTCGTCCGGCCGCCCACCTTGACGCGCCGGAGGCGCGTGCCGCAGCGCGGGCAGCCCGCCTCGCGCCGGTCTCGCGCTCCGGTGAGCCACGTCCGTTTGCCGGGGACGAGCCCGTACGGCAGCGAGTCGCGCAGCACCTTCTGGATCTTTCGGTGCAGGACGTCTCGCTCGCGCTCGTTCAGCGAGGTGACGCCACGCCGTGGATCGATCCGCGCCTGCCAGAGCGACTCGTCCGCGGTGAGGTTGCCGAGCCCTGCGGCGAAGCTCTGGTCCATCAGGGCCGCCTTGATCGAGCCGCCCCGCTTCGCCAGGAGCTCTTCCAGGTCGGCACGCGAGATGTCGAGCCAATCTGGTCCTAGGCGACCTTCGATCCGCGCGAGCTCGCGATCGTCGCGCGCCAGCCAGATCGCGCCGAGCCTCCGCATGTCGCGAAAGTGGAGGTCGCCGTCGTCGAGCTCGAGGACGAGGCGATCGTGCCGGTGGTCGTCGCCGGACCATGCCAGGGTCCCGGTCATGCCGAAGTGCAGCAGCAGCACGGGCCCATCCGTCCGACACACGAGCAGCTTCCCGTGCCGGCGAGGGCTCGCGAAGCGGCGGCCACGCAGCGCGCGTCCGACGCCGGAGGGGCTGGAGTTGCGCAGCATGCCGCGGTCGACCGCGCGGACGCCGTGGACGCGCTTGCCCTCGGCGTGCCGCGCGAAGGTGCGCCGGAAGCCCTCGACATCTGGAAGTTCGGGCATTCTGGCGTACTTCCCGCAACATCGAGAGGTCTCGCTGCGATTTCAGCGCGCGCGGCTCGCCGGCGACGGAGACGTCGTTTC
>DATMJM010000192.1:0-2717 GCA_035553935.1 Solirubrobacteraceae bacterium | reverse complement strand
CGCCAGCAGCTGGGCGTGCACGCGATGCTTCAGCGAGCTGCGCTTGCGCACCAAAAACAGCCGCCAGCGCGCCCGCTCGCGCTCCTGGCGCTGCTCGAAGTCCGGTAGCCAGATCGCCGGCACGAGATCGCGGCGCGACAGCTCGGCGAGTACCCATGCGTCGATGCGGTCGGTCTTGCATGCCAACGGCGCCAGGCCCTTGACCTTCTGCGCGTCGGCGACCTCGACCTCCCAACCGCAGCGCTCCAGCGTGTCGTGCACGAAGCGCGCACCGTTCATCGACTCGATCGCCGCCCTAACCAGCACCGGTCCGTAGCGGCCCTCGATGCCGCGCGCGAAGCCGCGCAGCCCATCGCCGTCCGATGGCGCCGCGCCGACCTCGACGCGATCGCCCTGCTGATCAAGCAGGCAGTAGTCCAACCAACGGCGACTGAGATCCAATCCAGCGCGCAACATGAAGACCGGCCTCCTTCGAGCTCGCTCCTTCGATGACACGCCGGAGCGTGGCACCGAGGGAGGCCTCCTTCATGACACTCAGATGAGCACGATCGACGCCGCGACCGTCTTTGATGGCTGCCGCGAACGGCTGCAACGCCTTCTCGGCGACCACGTCGACATCGGCGTCGTCGAGCGCGCGATCGCCAGCTACCCGCTCGACGAAGACGAGAATGCCGCATTGTGGCTGTGGGCGCTCGCCCCTTCGACCCCGCCACGCTCACACCCCACCAACCGCGAGGCGGCACATGACCACCACCACCGATCGACCCCGGCACCGCACGTCGCGCTCGACCCCGCCACCCGGCATGACCAGCGCCGTTCGTGACGAGCTCGCCAAACTGCGCGGCCGCGTCCTCGGCAACTGCGCTACGTGCGGTCGGGCCGTGTACTTCGAGCACACTTCACGCGCCTGCACGGGCGCGTAACGCACGTGCGCTGCCCGACACCACCGCCCACAACCACCGCGGCGAGGGTGCGCACCCCGCGCCCGGCGCCCGGTCGCTAAGCCGTACGCTTCTCCGCCGACGTCGCGAGGGCATCCGACTTTCTGTGTAGCAGTGGAGCAGATGTAAAGCTTCGGTCAGTGGAAGTCTGAGGGGATGGCCGAGGCAGTGATGGGATCCCGCGACGAGGGCTGGTGGGCTTACATGAAGTTCGCATGCGGTTCAGGCTGTGTGGCGTATCGCCATGATCGCGACGTCATCGCGCAGCGGGCGGTCGACGTTGTCCAACGCGAGCATCAGTCGGTCGACGAGGTCTTGAGCGCTGGCCTGCGAGGATCCGGACAGCAGTTGCACGACGCGCTCTTCGTCGCCGCGGACGCCGTGCAGCGTGGTGTCGTAGAGCCCGTCGCTGCCTATGACGATCGCGTCGCCGGCTGCGAGCTTGAGCTGACAGGTGACGAACGTCGGATCCTCGACGACCCCGAGCGTGGTTCCGTGCGCGGGTGCGGTCTGGATGCTGGCGTCGGCGCGTACGATCAGTGGTGGCGGGTGTCCGGCGACCGCGAGCGTCACGGTGGCGACTCGGGCGGACGTGTCGATCTGTCCGTAGACCGCGGTGCAGGTCTGCATCGGTTCGTCGGTGTGCATGAGGAGCGCGGCGTTGAGGTCGGCGAGGATCGCGTCCGGGGCTTCGTGCAGCATCGCAGCGGTGCGCATGGTGTAGCGAGCGAGCGAGGTGATGGCGGCCGCCTCGGGGCCTTTGCCGCAGACGTCGCCCAGGAAGAAGCCCGATCGGTCCGGGGCGAGCGGGAACAGGTCGTAGAAGTCGCCGCCGACGTCCTCTGGCGCGGATGGCTCGTAGTGCACGCCGACGTCGAGCCCGGCGATCGTCGGCAGGCTCGGGGGTGACAGGCTGCGTTGCAGCGTGCGCGCCAGCTGCTCGGCGCGCTGCTGGTGTCTGAGTGCCTCGTGTCGCAGGTCGCGTTCGCGCTGTAGTTGTGAGACGAGCATCTCGCGGTCGACGAGCGCGCGCCGTCGCTCGCGCGCGGCCTGTTCGCGGTCGCGTTCTGCCATCAGGCGGTCTTCGGCTGCTCTCATCCGGTGCTCAGCGGCATCGGCGCGCTGCTGCGCGGCTCGCCGGCGTGACTCGGCGGCGCGCATGAGGTTGTCCGCGCCGGTCAGCGCAGCCGCGCCGTCGGGCTGCTCGTCCAGGGCTGCGGCCTGCGCGATCGCGACATCACGTGCGGCGGCCGCCTGATCGCGCGCCAATGCCGCGACGTCGCGTGCGTCGGCGATCGCGTCACGCTGCTCGGCGGCCCGGAGTCTCGCGGTGTCGCTTTGATCATCGGGACGGCGGTCCGTGTCGGACGGTGGTGTTCGCGCGCTGGTCACTGGTGCTTATCGGGGGGTGAGTACGCGAGGTCAGGGTTCGCTGCGGGGTCGGTCTCGGCGGCTGTCGAGAAGCTGGCTGTCTGCTCGAGCGATCAGCTCGCTGACGGTGTCGTCGCGTTGCAGTTCGGCGAAGCCGGTGCGGATCGCGTCGGGGTGGCTGCTTGAGGCGAGTGCGGCGGCGACCTCGCCGAAGCGCTCGCGCGCGTCGCTGAGCGTCATGTCGGTCATCGCGCACAGAAACTCGTCGCCGGCGAGACGAATGATCAGATCGTAGCTGCGTAGATGCTCGCCGATCAGCGTGACGACGCGTTTGAGCAGCTCGTCTCCGGCTTCGTGTCCTTCGCTGTCGTTGATGGCTTTCAGGCCGACGGCATCGACGTACAC
>DATMJM010000191.1:0-2782 GCA_035553935.1 Solirubrobacteraceae bacterium | reverse complement strand
GCAGCAGCGAGCCCACGACGACGAACGCGAGGAAGAAGAGCGCGAGCAGGCCGAGCACGCGCCCGCCCGGCGAGCGCCGCCGGCGGCGGGCCGGGCCGCCCAGCTTGTCGCCAGGCGGCGTCACGATCGGGCGCGTGCTCGGCCTGCTCGCGCTCGTCTTCCTCGCGTTCGTCGTCGTGGGCTCGCTGCTGCTGTTCCAGCCGCTTGGCAGCGCGGAGGGCGCCGAGGTGAAGGTCACGGTCCCGGCCGGCGCGAGCGCGCGCGAGATCGGCGACCTGCTCGCCGACGCCGACGTCGTCAGCTCCGGCCTGTTCTTCAGCATCCGCGCGACGCTGTCGGGCAAGCGCGACAGCCTGCGCTCGGGCGACCACACGCTGCGCGAGGGGATGACCTACGGCAAGGCGATCGACGAGCTCAGCAAGCCGGAGGAGGTCGTGCGCCCGGCGACGGTGAAGATCACGATCCCGGAGGGCCGCTCACGCCGCGAGATCGCCCCGATCGCCAAGAGCAAGGGGTTGCGCGGCGACTACCTCCAGGCGTCCAAGCGCTTCAAGGACGCGCTGAACCCGTTCCGCTACGGCGCGCCGCGCGGCACGCGCTCGCTCGAGGGGTTCCTCTTCCCGGCGACCTACGAGCTGCGCGCGGGGGCGCCCGCACGCGACCTCGTCGAGCGCCAGCTCGCCGCCTTCGCCGACAACTTCGCGAAGGTCGACCTGCGTCGCGCGCGCAGCAAGAACCTGACCGGCTACGACGTGCTGATCATCGCCTCGATGGTGGAGCGCGAGGCTCAGCTCGCCCGCGAGCGCCCGCTCATCGCGGCCGTCATCTACAACCGCCTGAAGGACGGCATGCCGCTGGGAATCGACGCGACGACGCGCTACGCGCTCAACAAGCCCAGCGGCGCGCTGACGCAGTCCGAGCTCGCGATGGACTCGCCCTACAACACGCGCAAGCGCGCCGGCCTGCCACCCACGCCGATCGGCAACCCGGGCCTGTCCTCGATCCGCGCGGCCGCCAAGCCGTCGAAGGTGAAGCACCGCTACTTCGTCGTCAAGCCGGGCACCTGCGGCGAGCATGCCTTCTCGAACACGATCGAGGAGTTCCACCGCGACTCGGAGCGCTACAACCGGGCGCGCGCCGAGGCGGGCAACAAGTCGCCGACGACCTGTTGATGAGCATCCCTCCGGAGGCTTGGCGCTACGGGGTGCTCGGCTGGCCGGTCGGCCACAGCCGCTCGCCGGCGATGATGCGCGCCGCGGGCCTCGAGCGCTACCAGCGCCTGCCGGTCGCGCCGGCCGCCTTCGCCGACACCGTGCGCGCGCTCGGCGGCGCCGGGTTTCGCGGCGCGAACGTCACGATCCCCCACAAGGAGGCGGCGCTCTGCCTCGCCACGACGGCCGGCGCGGCCGCGCGCGAGATCGGCGCCGCCAACACGCTGACGTTCGGCGAGGACGGCGAGATCGCGGCCGAGAACACCGACGCGCCCGGGCTCATCGCCGCCCTCGAGGACCGTCCGCTGGGCTCCGCGGTGGTCTTGGGAGCAGGCGGTAGCGCGCGGGCCGCGGTGTGGGCGCTGGCGCGCGCGGGCGCCGACGTCGTCGTCTGGAATCGGACCCGCGCCCGCGCCGAGGGGCTGGGCGCGCGGGTGATCGATCGTCCAGACGGGGCCGACGTTCTCGTAAATTGCACGAGCGTCGGACTCGACCGTTCGTCCACCGCTTTCAAGGAGCTTCCGCTGAGCGCCGATGGGCTAACCGAGTACGCGACCGTAGTGGACCTGGTCTACAAGGCAGGCGGAACGACGCTGATCCGAGAGGCTCGAGATCGTGGAGTCGACACCGTCGACGGCCTGGAGATCCTGGCTCGCCAAGGCGCGTTGAGCTTCACCATCTGGACCGGGAGGCCGGCTCCGTTGGACTCGATGCGCACGGCCGCGCGCGATCTGATCCCAGAAGCCCGATGCGCCCCGAACCCATTCCACTGAAACCAGTCCCCGCACAAGGATCGATCCCCGTCGGGATCACGAAGCCGCGCCATCCCGGCGGGCCCGCACGGTTCCTCACGGACGTCATCGTCGATCTCGGCCTCGTCGCCCGCGAGCGCGTGTCCGCCGCCATCGACGAGGGGCGGCGCAGCGGCAAGATGCCGGAGGACGTCCTCATCGAGCAGGGCGCGCTGACGGCCGAGGGGCTGTCGCGGGCCGTCGCCGAGCGCCACGGCCTGGACCACCTCGACCTCGGGACCTTCCAGCCGGACATGGCCGCGGCGAACCTCATCTCGATTCCCGCCGCCAAGCGCTACGAGGCCGTGCCGGTCTCGTTCCTCGACGACCGCACGCTGCTCGTCGCGATGGCCGACCCGGCGAACGTGCTGGCCGTCGACGACATCGCGCTGCTGACGGGCAAGGAGATCCGGCCGGCCGTAACGAGCCGCGAGGACATCCTCGGCCTGATCTCGCGTCTCACGCGCCTGGACCACATGGTGGCGGACGAGATCACGCAGGAGGACGTCGACCAGGCACCGGCCGAGGTCGTCGACATCCGCGAGTCCGCCGACGACGCGCCGGTCATCAGGCTCGTCAACCAGATCATCGCCCAGGCGGTCGAGCAGGGCGCCTCCGACGTCCACCTCGAGCCCAACGGCACCGACCTGCGCGTCCGCTACCGGATCGATGGCGTGCTCGTCGAGAGCGCCAGGGTCCAGCGCCGGATGGTGCTCGGCGTCATCAGCCGCGTGAAGATCATGAGCGACCTCGACATCGCCGAGCGGCGGGTGCCGCAGG
>DATMJM010000190.1:0-2463 GCA_035553935.1 Solirubrobacteraceae bacterium | reverse complement strand
CTTCACGATCATCGAGCTCGAGGGCGAGAAGTACCCGGGGACGAAGTTCGTCACGGGCAAGGGCCAGCGCGGCTGCCGGGCGCGGCTGCGCCGGCAGACGACCGCCAAGCAGTTCAGGGACCGGCTGCTGGGCTACAAGTTCGTCTACCCCACGCGCGAGAGCTGGGCGCAGGGCGACCGCGAGGTCACCTGCCTGGCGACGTTCCGCAAGCCGCGCACGAAGAAGCTCCAGCAGCGCGCGGGCGCGAAGTCCTAGCGCGCCCGGTCACGCGAGCCCGAGCGCCCGCAGGCGCTCCCACAGCGGGGCGTTGACTCGCTCGGCGGTCTGCTCGAGCGCCCAGGCGCGCAGCGCCTCGTCGGGCCGCACCCGGGCGCCCGCCTGCGCGCGCAGGGCCGCGACGAACGCGTCAACGTCGGGCGCCGTCGTGACCGCGTGATCCCACGTGCGCACGCCGGCGAGCTCCGGTGAGACGGTCCGCCGCCCGAGCCGGGCGTACTTCAGGATCCGGTACGGCAGCGCGGCGTCGTTGAACGGCTCGACGCGGAAGGGGAGGATCCCTACGTCGGCGCAGAGGATCAGCCGTGCCGCCTCCTCGTCAGAGCGGCGGCCGAGCCAGACGAGGTTCGGGGCGGCGCGACACCACGCGAAGTCCGGGTCGTCTTTGCACTCGTCCTCGTGCCAGGCGCCGACGAGCAGCGCCACGAGCTCCGGCATCCGCTCGGCGACGGCGCGCAGCAGCGCCCAGTCCGTGCGCCAGCCGAGATGGCCGAGCGAGACGGCGACCACGGCGGCACCGGGGTCCGGGGCGGGGAACGAGTCCGCCGCGAGTCCGACGAGCTGCGACGAGCGGCCCGCCTCGCGCTCGAGCTCGGCAAGCTTGCCCGAGACGACGAACGTCAGCGCCGAGCGCGAGGCCGCCTGCGCGTGCAGGCGCTCCAGGCGCGCGCGCATCGCCGGCGAGGCGTCGTAGGCCACCTCGTAGCGATCCCAGCGCCCGTACCACAGCTCCGCCTGCGGGCGCGCGCGCAGCAGCGCGTCGGCCAGCGGCCACTGCACGGGATGGAAGATCGCGACCGCGCGCAGGTCACCGCGCAGCGAGCGCAGCAGCCGCCGCGCGGTGCCGCGCGCGAGCCGCTCGCGCAGCGGCCGCGGCAACCGCGCGACGGCGCCGTAGGGCACGCGCGGCGGATCGGCGGCGACGACGCCGTCGGCTCGCAGCAGGTCGCGTGCCTGGTCGGCGAGGATGAATCCCTCCAGCGGTCGCGGCAGCAGCAGGAGGGCGCGCGGATCCGGCACGTGCGGACAGTAGCGTCCCGCGCGTGAGCGCCTCCGCGAACACGCACGCTCGCGGGGCCGGCCCCTGATGCGCAGCCTGTTCGGGCGCCTGATCGCGGGCGGCGCGGCCTACCAGGCGTCGAGCCTCGCCGCCGCGACGCTGGCGCTCGTCACGCTGCCGCTGTACACGCGTGCGCTGAGCCGCGCGGACTTCGGCGTCGCCGAGACGCTGCTGACGTTCATCATCCTCGCGTCGATCCTGCTGCGCCTCGGCCTCGGCGAGGCGCTCGTGCGCTTTCACTTCCAGATGCCGGCGGAGGATCGCGTGCGCCTGGCGCGCAGCACGACGGCTGCCGTCCTGCTCGTCTCGACCGCTACCGGACTGCTCGCGGCGGCGCTGGCCGGGCCGCTCAGCTCGCTGCTCCTCGGCTTCGAGGATGCGGGTCTCATGCGGATCGCCGTCCTGGGCCTGTGGACGTTCACGAACCTCGAGGTCGCCTACGCGCTGCTGCGCGTGGAGGAGCACCGGCGCGCGTACCTCACCGCCTCGCTGTGCAACGTCGTGCTGAGCGTGACGCTGACCGTGACGCTCGTCGTCGGCCTCGACCAGGGCGCGCGCGGCTATCTGGCGGGCAACTACGTCGCCTCGCTCGTCGTGCTGCTGGCGCTGTGGCGGGCGCTGCGCGGGCGGATCGGGCTGCGCGTCGAGCTCGCGCTGGCTCCGCTGCTGCGCTTCGGCCTGCCGACAGTGCCGGCCGACGCGACCGTGTTCGCGCTGAACGTCGTCGACCGCGCCTACCTGCTGCGCACGCAGAGCGCCGCGGCAGCCGGGCTCTTCGCGCTGTCGGTCAAGCTCGCGACAGCGGTCATCCTCGCCGTCCGCGGCTTTCAGCTCGCCTGGCCTCCGCTGGCCTACTCGATCGGCGACGACGAGCCCGGTGATGACGACGTACCACGTCGTCATCACCGGGCTCGTCGTCGCCGGGTTGACGCTGCTCGGCCGCTGGGTCGTGCGGCTGCTGGCGGCGCCGGAGTACTTCGAGGCGCACGAGGCGCTGCCCTGGGTCGCGCTGGGCTGGGCGATGTACGGGCTGTTCCTCGTGCTCGTGACGATCGGCGGGCGCGTCGGCGTCACGACGCGCACCTTCCCGGCGGCGCTCGCCGGCGTGATCGTCAACGTGCTGGCG
>DATMJM010000189.1:0-8987 GCA_035553935.1 Solirubrobacteraceae bacterium | reverse complement strand
GGCCGCACCTGTACTCCACGTTCACGTACACGTTCATGGAGCCGAGCTACCGGCGCCGGCACGGCCGCTTCCTCGCGGCGTCGCTCACGCTGCCGGTGCTCGTCACCGTGCTGGCGTTCGTGAACCTCCAGGTGCTGCTGACGCTCTTCTTCATGTGGGCATCGATCCACGTGCTGCACCAGATCACGTACATCAACGACTGCTACGCCGCGAAGGGACCCGTCGCGCGTCCCGCGCGCGAGAAGGCGATCGACTACGGCGTCGTGTTTCTCTGCCTGTATCCGATGGCCACGCCGCAGATCCTCGAGGGCTCCTTCCAGCTCGGCGGCACGCCGCTGTACGTGCCCGAGTGGGCGACGCACGGGCTGGTCGCGAGCCTGCAGATCTACGGCATCGCGGCGCTGTTTGCGCTCTTCTTCGCCCTCTGGGCGGCGAAGACGATTCGTGACTGGCGCGCCGGCCGGCTGCTCGTGCCGAGCGTGCTGCTCGTGGCGCTGACGATCGCCATCGGCTTCACGTTGCCGCTGTTTCCCAACAGCGATGTCGCCTTCCAGGGCTTCAACGTCTGGCACTCCCTTCAGTATCTGGCGCTCGTGTGGTTCCTGATGGCGATGCGCAAGGAGCGCGGAGAGATCGACAACCGCTTTGTCGCGGAGATGAACGGATCCGACCGGCCGCTGCGGTTCTATGGCCTCGCCGTGGCGCTGACCGCCGTCGCGGCGGCGCTCGTGCTCGTGATCCACGGGCTCTTCGGGGTACCTCTGCAGCAGGCGTACTACATCGTCATCCTTTCCACCTTGCTCCAGCACTACTACCTCGACCACCTGCAGTTCACGAAGCTCGGCGACGTGCTGGGCAGCGGCGACGGGCTGCCGGCGGGGCGCGGATGAGCGACCGGCGCCCAGAGGTGTTCGACCAGGCGGCGCTGGAGGGCGAGGCCGAGGTGCTCGACGGCGTCGCCGTGCTGCACGACGCCGAGGCGCGGCCGATCGAGCCCATCCGGGCCGCGGTCGCGCTGTCGCCCGCGGTCGTCCAGACGGTCGCCGTCGTCGGAGCGAGCATGGTCGCCGGCGCCGCGACCGTCGCGATCGTGTCGCGCCGCCGCACCCGCCGACTCGCGCGCCGCCGGCGCCGCGTGCTCGCCCCGGTGGTCGCCAGCCGCTCGTTCCTCGTCGACGTGCACGTGCTCGGCGAGCGCGGCAGGTAGCGGGTCCCGCAACGTGCGGGATCGCCCGGCACGGGCGTCCTGCGCTGCGCGTAGGTTGCGCGAGCGATGGTCGAGGTACGTGTCGAGATGGTGCCGCGGTGGACGTTCCGGCTGCCCGCGCACGGCGGCGGCGACGGCGTCATGCGCCGCCGCGGTGGCGTGCTCGAGCGCCTCCTGCACGTCGACGGGCGGCCGGTGATCGTGCGCGTCGCGCAGACCGGCCAGCGGCGCGTGCTCTTCGGGGCGTGGGCAGCGCAGCGCGCCGGCGCCGAGGCCGCGATCGCGCGGATGCGCCTCGCGCTCGGCGTCGACGACGACCTGCGCCCGTTCTACGAGCTCTACCGCGACGACCCGCTCGTCGGGCCGTCGCTGAGGCGCCGTCCGTGGCTGCGGGTCACGCGCCGGCCGGTCGCCTTCGAGGCGCTCGCCTGGGCGATCTGCGAGCAGCTCATCCAGGTCACGGAGGCGGTGATGATCGAGGCGCGGATCGTGCGCGCGCTCGGGCCGCGCTGCCCGCAGACGGGGCTGCGCGACGTTCCTGCGCCCGCAGCGCTCGCCGCCTGCGCGCCGGCGCGGCTCGAGAGCTTCGGGCTGGCGGGACGGCGGGCCGTGGCGCTCGTGCGGGTCGCGCGCGAGGTCGCGAGCGGGCGGATCGACCTCGAGGCGCCGGACGCGCGCAGCCAGGAGCGCTCGTGGCGGCGCCTGCTGGCGATCCCGAACGTCGGCCGCTGGACTGTCGAGATGCTCGCGCTGCACGGGCAGGGCCGCTACGACGTCGTACCCGCCGGCGACCTCGGCTTCCTGAAGCTGGTCGGCCGCGCCCGCTCGGGAGGCAACCCGGCGGCGCGTGCCGACGAGGCCGACGTGCGGGCGCTGTTGGAGCGCTTCGGCGAGTGGAAGGGCCTCGCCGGCGCACACGCGCTGCGCGCTCCGGCGGGCGCGCTGACGGCGGCGTAGGAGCTGCGTGCTCAGTCGCGCCGCTCGTCCTGCAGGACGCCGCCGCCGGCCGCCCCCTCCTCGTGGCCGCGCGTCGTGCCGCCGCGCCGCCGCGCCTGCGCGTCGGCGGCGCGCCGGCCCGGTGAGTCCCTCGGCAGGTCGTGCGGGCTGATCTCGTCGTGTGCCTGCGCGGTGTCGCCGAGCGGCCGGTCGTCGGGCACGAGGTGTGCCGAGGGCAGGCCGTCGGCCTCGTCCGCCTCGGCGGCGCCCGGGTCGCCGCCGTGGCGCTCGACGGTGCGGCGCGAGAGGAGGGCGTTCAGGGCGATGAAGGCGAGCACGACGACGCCGAGGATCACGATCGGGACGGCGTACTGGGCGCCCGCGAGCGCGCCGGCTGCGAGGGCGAAGAGGGCGAACAGCACGGTCGCGCCGGTGATGAAGAGCAGGCTCGGTCGGGTGGAAGACATGACGTGTCCGTGTGCCCGCGGCGGGTCGCGGGCACGCCGGCGGCGCGGCGGCCGTGCGCCATCATCGGCGCGCCTGGCGCGCCCGCCCCTGTCAGGCCTCCCGGACGACCTCCACGGCCTGCGCGCCGCGCCACGCCGCCAACCGCTCGATCGCCCGCCCGACCGCGCGGTCCAGCGCCGGGCTGCGCCGCACGTCGTGCTCGCGATGCAGGGCGATCACGCGCAGCACGCCGCCCGCGCGGTCGAGCGCCATGTCCGCCCGCGCGACGAGCCGCTCGCGGTGCAGGATCGGCAGCACGTAGTAGCCCCAGCGGCGCTGCGGCGCGGGGACGTAGATCTCCAGGCGGTGGTCGAAGCCGAACAGCTCCGCCGTTCGCGCCCGGTCGCAGAGCAGGTTGTCGAACGGCGACAGCGCGACGGTGCGAGCGCCCGGCGCGAGATCCGGCAGCCGCTCGAGGTCCTCCGGCGCGACGAACCATTCGCCGCGCAGCCCGCCGACCGCCACCGCCTCCAGGCGACCCGCAGCGACGAGCTCGGCGATCGTCGCGGGCAGCCGCCGGTAGCGGCGCCGCAGGAAGTGCGCCCGCACATGGCCGGTGCGCGCTGCCCCGAGCATCCGAACCGCGCGCAGCACGGCCTCGCGCTCGGCCTCGTCGTCGGCGAGCTCGGCGCAGCCGGCGGCCCCCGGCGGCAGGCAGCGCTCGAAGACGTCCCACAGCCGCTCGGTCCCGGTCCGGCCCGCGACGCCGACACGGCCCGTGAGCCACAGCAGGTGCAGCATCCGGGCGATCGTCTGGCGACCGGAGACCTCGTCGGTCCACCAGCCGTGGGGCCACGGCTCCGCCGAGTGGTCCTCGAGGTCGCGCGCGCGCAGCGGCCCGCCGGCGCGCAGCTCGTCGACCAGCTGCGCCGCGAACCCCGCGTTGGCCGCGAGAAACGCCCGCGCGCGCTCGGCGCGCGGGCCGGGCGCATGCAGCCAGGTGCGCATCGCCCAGCGGTGCAGCGGCAGGTCGGCGGTGGCGACGAGCGACGCCTCGTGCGCCCACGCGTCGAACAGCGCGCGGCGCTCGTAGGCCGCCTGTGCGAGCGCCTCGTCGCGAAGCGGGCCGAGGCGCGCGAACAGCACGAGCAGCGGGCTGCGCGCGACGGCGCTGACGGGATCGAGCTGCAGGCAGCCGATCCGCTGCGTCACCGCCGCGACCGCGTCCGCGCCGTGCCCGAGCCCGGCCGGGCCGGGCCTCGCGCCGGCGAGCCCCTGCGCGTGCAGCGCCAGCCGCCGCGCCTGCGCGACCGAGATCGTGCGCCGCTGCTGCGTCAGATCCCCTCGCCCGGCAAAAACTCGTTCGTGAACGCGCGCTGCGCGGTCTGCGAGCTCGGCAGCAGCTTCCTGTCGGCCATCCACTGTGCGTAGCGCCGCCAGGCGGCCGGGTCCTGGAAGCCGAACGGCCGCTCCTCGTCGGCCGGGAAGAAGACGGGCAGCGTCGCGCGGATCTGCGCCCGCTGCAGCTTGCGGTTGAGGTCCGGGTTGGCCTTGACGAGCGCGTCGACGCCGGTGTCGACGTCGTCGCGCAGCCGCTCGTGTCCGCGCGTCAGCGCCCGCATGAAGCGTCGCAGCAGCGGTCCACGGTCGCGGACGTCGCGCGCGCGGGCGACGACGATCAGCTCGTTGTAGGTCGGCACGCCGATCTCGTCCATCCGCAGGATCACCGGCTCGCGGTCGCGCCGGCGCAGCTCGACGCCCTCGACGTTCCAGAACATCCCGAGCACCGCGTCGACGCGCTTGGTCAGCAGCGCCGGCACGAGGTTGAAGCCGACGTTCACCGTCTTGACGCGCTCCGGATCGGCGCCGGCCTGCTCGAGGATCGTCTTGAGGTAGGCGTCCTGGTAGGGGATCCCGGCGGTGCCGACCTTCTTGCCCTCCAGCGCCGCCGGGCGGCGGACCGGCTCCTTGCCCAGCGAGACGAGCGAGGTCAACGGCTTCTGGACGAGCGCGCCGATCGAGACGAGCTCGGCGCCCTGCGCGCGCGCGAGCAGCAGCTCAGGCTCGTAGGAGATCGCGAGGTCGGCGCGGCCGGCGGCGAGCAGCTTCAGCGGCGCCGACGGATCCGACGGCGTGCGCGGGCGGACGTCGAGCTTGGCCGCCTCGAAATCACCCTCCTCGATCGCGGCGTAGATGCCCGCGTGGTCGGCGTTGGGCAGGTAGTCCAGGACGAGGTTGACGCGCTCGGTCGCGCCGCCGGCGGTCGGTTCCTCCTTCTCGCCGCAGGCGCTCAGCCCGAGGGCGAGCAGCAGGGCGGGCAGGATGGCGAGCAGACGCGGACGGGTCACGGAGCGGTTCCTCTCGGTTGGTGGGCCCAGGGCAGCAGCCGCCGCTCGGCGAGCGCGAGCAGGCCGAACAGCGCGACGGCGAAGACGGACAGGATCAGGACGGCGGCGAAGGCGCGGGCGGTCTCGAACTGCGGGATGGCCTTGAGCATGAGATTGCCCAGGCCGGCGTCCGAGCCCGCGAGCTCGGCGAGGATCGCCGCGATCGCGGCGACCGCGACGCTGAGCTTCGCGCCGGTCAGCACGCCGGGCAGCGCGGCGGGGGCCTCGACCATGCGAAACGTCTGCCAGCGCGAGGCGCCGAACGTGCGCATGAGCTTGCGCAGGTCTGCGTCGACGCGGTCCAGCGCGTCGAGCGTCGGAACGACGATCGGAAAGAAGCAGACGAGCGCGACGATCGCGAGCTTCGGCACGAGCCCGAAGCCCCACCAGGCGACGAGCAGCGGCGCGACGAGCACGATCGGGATCGTCTGCGAGCCGATCAGCAGCGGATACAGCGCGCGCCGCAGCGCGCCGCTGAAGTGGATCGCCGTCGCGCAGGTCAGGCCGAGCACGAGCGCGACGAGCATCCCCAGCGTGATCTCACCGGCCGTGACCGTGAAGTTGCTCCACAGCAGCGCGCGGTCGTCGTGCAGCGCCGTCGCGACGGCGCTCGGAGCCGGCAGCACGAAGTCGTCGATTCCGCTGAGCTGCGCGTAGGCCTCCCACAGGGCGACCAAGCCGAGCGCGACGAGCGCGGCGATCATGCGCCCAGCTCCTGCAGGGCGCGCTCGCGCAGTGCGACCAGACGCGCGTCGGTGCGCTTGCGCGGCCGCGCCACGTCGACCTCGAGCTCGGCGACCACGTACGCGGGCCGCGGCGACAGGACGAGCACCCGGTCGGCGAGCACGATCGCCTCCTCGACGTCGTGCGTGACGAGCACGACGGTGCGCGGCGCCGGCGCCAGCGCCAGCGCCAGCCAGTCCTGCATCTCCTGGCGGGTCAGCGCGTCGAGCGAGGCGAACGGCTCGTCGAGGCACAGCACGGTACGCCCCGACAGCAACGTGCGGGCGAAGGCGACGCGCTGGCGCATGCCGCCCGACAGCTCGTGGGGCCGCGCGTCCTCGAAGCCCTCGAGGCCGAAGTCGCGCAGCAGCGCGGCCGATCGCTCGCGCGCCGCCTGTCGGCCCAGCCCCGCCACGCGCAGCGCGAGCGCCGCGTTGTCGACGGCGGCCAGCCACGGGAGCAGCAGGTCGCGCTGCGCCATCAGCGCCGCCGGCGCGGCATCGACGGTGCCGGCGTCGGGCTCGATCAGGCCGCAGACGAGCTCGAGCAGCGTCGTCTTGCCGCAGCCGCTGGGGCCGACCACGGCGACGATCTCGCCGGGGCGCGCGTCGAGCGAGAGCCGGTCGACCGCAACCACGGCGCCGGCGCGGCGCCGCGCGGCGCCGAACATCTTGCGGACGTCGCGAAGGCGTACCGAGCCGAGCTCGGTCCCGACGTCCTGCGGCACCTCCTCGGGCGCCCGAATCCGCGTCAGCATCGCTCCCTCCGCGGGCATTACCCCACAGGTTCGAAGGGTCAGCGCCGCATGCGGGCGCTATCTCAGCCGGCCTCGCGCCAGCCCCCCTGGTCCACAAACTGCGGCGAAGACTACTTCTTGCGGTCCACCGCGCGCCTGAGCTGCTCCTTGTTCATCTTCGAGCGCCCGTCGATGCTGAGCTTCTTCGCCTCGTTGTAGAGCTGGTCGCGCGTGCGGCCCTTCTCCCGATCGGTGCCCGAGCGCTGGCCGCCGCGGCGGCTGGAGGACATGTCGTTCGTCGACGTCTTCGAGCTGCTGCGCGACGCGCCGGAGCGTGCGCGCTCCTTGTTGACGGTGCGAGCGGCGATCTCCTTGGCGCGCTTGGTGGACGCGCCCTGCTCCTTCTCGCTCTCCTTGATGTGCTCGTACTGGCGGGCGCGCTTGGTGCCCTTCTTGACGCCTGCGGGTGGCATGGAGCTCCTTTCGTCGATGCTGCTGACCTGCGTACCCGCTATGCGAGCCGCCCGCGCACGACGCAGATCTCCTCCTCGTGGAGCTCGGGCATGCGCTCGGAGAGCAGCGGCCCTGTCGGTCCGCGCCGGCGCATGACGACGTCGGCCCGCAGCCCGCCCTGCTCCAGCCCGTCGAGCGTGCGCGATACGCCGATGACCGACGAGTGCACGAGCAGCACGATCCCGCCGGGCCGCAGGTGCGCGGCGACGCCGGCGCAGATGCGCTCGAGGATCGCCCGGCCGTCCCTGCCGCCCTCCCACGCGCGCCGCGCGCCGCGCCCGGGAATGCCGTCGCTCGGCAGGTACGGCGGATTGGACACGACGATGTCGAAGCGCCTGGCGTCCACGGGAGCGAAGAGGTCGCCGTGCAGCGGCTGCACGCGCACGCCGTTGAGCCGCGCGTTCAGCCACGCTGTCGCGAGCGCGCGGCGCGAGACGTCGACGACGGTCACCGAGCCGGCGCCGCCCTTCGCGGCGGCGACCGCGATCGCGCCGCTGCCCGTCCCGAGCTCGAGCACGTCGGCGCCCTGCAGCACGTCGAGGTTGCCGACGACGTCCGCCAGCATCCACGTGTCGCTGCGCGGGCGAAACACGCCCGGAAGTGGGGTGATGATGTGCACGCGGCCCGGGTATGCCTCGCCGCGCTGCGCCGCAAACATGACGCTCGAGCCCACCATCGACCGTACGGCCGCTGCGCTCGGCGGCGGCTCGCTGCGCGCGGCGTTCGATGCCCGGCGGGGGCACATGATCGGCCTCGAGGAGGAGCTCATGCTGATCGACCCGCGGACACTCGACCTTTCGCCGTGCGCGCCCCAGGCGCTCCGCGCGCTCGCCGGCGACAAGCGCTTCAAGCCGGAGCTGCCGGCGGCGCAGATCGAGAACGTGACGGTCCCGCGGCGCACCGTGCCGGCGGCCGCCGCGGACCTGCTCGACGCGCGGCGCGACCTGGCGGCGGCGCTCGCCGGCCGCACGCGCGTGGCTGCCGCGGGCGTGCATCCGTTCGCGGCCGCGGTCGGGGAGCTCAACGCCGGCGTGCGCTACGCGGAGCTGGCGGAGGAGTACGCGGTCATCGCCCGCCGCCAGCTCGTCTTCGGGCTGCACGTGCACGTCGCGGTCGCCGGCTCGGACGTCGCGATCCGCGTCCACGACGCGCTGCGCTCCTATCTCCCCGAGCTCGCCGCGCTCACGGCCAACGCGCCGTTCTACGAGGGTGACGACAGCGGCCTGGCATCCGTGCGCCCGCGGATCGCCGCGATGCTGCCGCGCCAGGGGGTGCCGCCCGCGCTCGAGAGCTGGGAGGCGTTCGAGCGCGCGCTGCGCTGGGGTGCGAGCGCCGGCATGCTGCCCGACGCGCGCCGGTGGTGGTGGGAGCTGCGGTTGCACCCCGCCTTCGGGACCGTCGAGGTGCGCGTCGCGGACACGCAATCGCGCGTTGCCGAGACGGCCGCCTACGCGGCCGTCGTGCACGCGCTCGTCACGTGGCTGGCCGAGCGCGGTCAGGACGGCGAGCCGCTTGCGGTCGCGCCGACGTGGCGCATCGTGGAGAACGGCTTCATCGCGGCGCGCGACGGGCTCGACGCGCACCTCGCGGACCTCGCAACGGGCGAGCGCGAGCCTGTGCGCGAGCGGCTCGAGCGCCTGTTCGACGCGCTGGCGCCGGTCGCCGCCCGTCTGGGCTGCGGCACGGAGCTCGAGCATGCGCGCGCGCTCGCGGCCGGTGACGGCGGCGCGGCGCGCCAGCGCGCGGCGGCGGAGCGCGCGGGCCTCGACGGGCTCGTCGCGTGGCTCGCGGAACGGTTTCTCGCGTAGACGCGCGCGGCAAGGTTGATGCTCACGGTTCACGTGAGCCCGGCAGGGGGTAGGCAGCGTGCCGTGCTGGCGCTTCCCCAACCGCGCGGTGAGATCAGCAGGGCGCTGCTCGCGGCGCTCACCCAACCGGTGCACCCGCTCCAGATCCCGTCGCTTCCCGTCCCCGCCGATCCGCTGAGCGACCAGGATCTCCAGCTCGCCCTCTACCTCTGCTACGAGCTGCACTACCG
>DATMJM010000188.1:0-4199 GCA_035553935.1 Solirubrobacteraceae bacterium | reverse complement strand
GGTGCGCGCGCTGGCGGACGCGTCGAGCTGGCGCACGTCGTCGCCGAGCTCGTAGGGGCGCAGCTGGGCGAGCTCGGTGCCGCTGCCGACGCCGGGCGCGAGGCGGTCGCCGGGCAGCGAGCCCGCGCCGCGCCGCGCGATCGACAGCGCGAGCGCGTCGACGAGCGCGGCCGAAATCGGCCCCGGGCCCTGGCGCGCGGGCGGCACCCGCAGAGACGTGGCCTGCGCCGGCGTCACGCTACGCGGCGCCGTAATCGGCGGCGTTGGGCTGGTCGTCGGGCGCCGCGCTCAGCGCGCCGAGCAGGCGCTCGAGGATGTCGTCGGCGTCGATGTTGTCCGACAGCGCGTCGTAGGACAGCACGAGGCGATGGCGCAGCACGTCGGGCGCGAGGTCGCGGATGTCGTCGACGAGCACGTGGCGCCGGCCGCGCAGCATCGCCAGCGCCTGGCCGGCCTGCACCATGCCGATCGCGCCGCGCGGGCTCGAGCCGTACTGGATGAGCTCGCTCAGATCGCTCAGGCCGTAGCGCTCCGGGTGGCGCGTCCCGTCGACGAGCTGCACCGCGTAGGCGACGACCTCGCGATCGACGAAGATCTCGCGCGCCGCGCGCTGGTAGCGCTCGAGCTCGGCCATCGAGAGGCGCACGACGACGTCCTCCGGCGCGCGCAGCGAGCGGCCGACGACCGATGCCTCCTCGCCGAGCGTCGGGTAGTCGACGAGCACCTTGAACAGGAAGCGGTCGATCTGCGCCTCGGGCAGCGGATAGGTGCCCTCGGACTCGATCGGGTTCTGCGTGGCGAGCACGAGGAACGGATGCGGGACCGCGTAGCTCTCGGTGCCGATCGTGACCTGGTGCTCCTGCATGACCTCCAGCAGCGCCGACTGCACCTTGGCGGGCGCGCGGTTGATCTCGTCGGCGAGCAGGAAGTTGCCGAACACGGGCCCCAGCTCGGTGTCGAAGCGGCCGGTGTCGGGCCGGTAGATGCGCGTCCCGACGAGGTCGGCGGGCACGAGGTCCGGCGTGAACTGGATGCGCCGGAACGTGCCGCCCATGACGTCGGCGAGCGTGCGCACGGTGAGCGTCTTCGCGAGCCCGGGCACGCCCTCCAGCAGCACATGGCCGCCGGCGAGCAGGGCGACGAGCAGCCGCTCGAGCATCGCGTCCTGGCCGACGATGACGCGCTTGACCTCGTAGAGGACCTCCTCGAGGACCGTGCGCGGCGGCCGGCCTGCGTCGTCGTCGGCCGGCGGCGTCGGCGATGAGTAGTTGGAGAAGCTCATGGTGTCGGGTCCTCGGGTCGGTTCTCGATGTCAGACAAGCCTGCGAAACCACGCCAGCGACAGCAGCGCGCCGCCTGCGACCAGCACGAGCGCGCCGCCGCTGAAGGCGGCGGTGACCTCGCGCTTCTCGTCGCGGTAGCCGACCCGCGACCCGAGCGCCTTGTAGACGTCGCTGAGGTTCTGCGCCGTGTCGGCCGTATATGCGCGCCCGCCGGAGATCTCCGCGACCTCGCGGCTCTCCGTCGGGTCGGGCGGCACCGGCCGCGTCTCGACGGCGCCGTTGGCGCGGGTCACCTGGATCGTGCCGCGGGGCGTGCCGAGCGTGACGGTGTAGATCGGGATCTTGAGGTCCTTCGCGCGCCGTGCGAGCTCCCGCGGCGGGCGCCCGCGGACCGAGGCGCCGTCGGACAGCAGGATGATCGCCGACGGCACGCGCTCGCCGTCGGCGTCCTTCTGCTGCGAGAGCACGCCGATCGACACCGCAAGTGCCTCGCCGGTCGCTGTGCCGCCGCTCGGGCGCAGCGCGTCGATCGCGTCGCGCACGGCGCGGCGGTCGACCGTCGGGCTCTCGACCAGGCGGGCGGTGTGGTTGAACGCGACGAGGCCGACGCGCACCGCGTCGGGCACCGCGTCGAGGAAGCGGTGGGCGGCGGCGCGCGCCGCGGCGAGCCGCGTGGGTGGCACGTCGGTCGCCTGCATCGAGCCCGAGAAGTCGGTCGTGAGCATGATCGACGCGCGCTCGACCGGGACCGCGACCGTCGTCTGCGGCCTGGCGAGCGCGAGGACGAGGATCGTGAGCGCGAGCGCGTAGGCGACGAGCGGCACGTGGCGCCGCCAGCCCGGCGCGCTCGGCACGACCGACGCCTGCAGCGCGGGCGCGGCGAACGCGGCCGCCGCGGCGCGCCGCGTGCGCTCGTGGCGCAGGTACGCGACGATCGCCAGCGGCACCAGCGCCAGCGCGAGGAGGAAGAGCGGCTGGGCGAAGCTCATGCCGGGCGGCTAGGGACCCGTCCGCAGGCTCGGGGCGTTCTCCGGGCGCGTGCCGAGCGTCACCCGCAGCGTCCGCTGCGAGCCGGCGCGCTGGACCTCGATGTCGATCTCGTCGCCCGGCTGGCGCCCCTCGATCGCGGCCGCGATGTCCTCGGGCGCCTGTATCGGCTTGCCGCCGACGGCGCGGATCGTGTCGCCCACGAGCATGCCGCCCCGGTCGGCGGGGCCGCCGCTCACGACGTCGGCGACGACTGCGCCCTGCCCGACGGTGCTGCCGATCGAGGAGACGCCGAGGTAGGGGCGGCTGATCGTGGCGCCGGAGCGCAGCCGCGGCACGACCTGGCGGACGGTGTTGGACGGGACCGCAAAGCCGATGCCCACGTTGCCGCCACCGCCGCCGGCGGTGGCGATCTGCGAGTTGACGCCGATCACGCGGCCCGCGGCGTCGAGCAGCGGACCGCCGGAGTTGCCGGGGTTGATCGGGGCGTCGGTCTGGATGACCTTGTCGATCGAGAAGCCGTTGGGGGCCTTGATCGCCCGCCCGACGCCGGAGACGATGCCGGCCGTGACCGTGCGGTCGAGGCCGAGCGGGTAGCCGATCGCGACCGCGAGGTCGCCGGCCTTCACGCTGTCGGAGTCGGCGAGCGCGAGCGGCCTGATGTTCCTGGTCCTCGACGAGTCGACGCGCAGCACCGCGAGATCGGAGGACGGGTCGCTGCCGAGGACCCTGGCGTCGACGCCGTCGCCGCTGTCCTCGAAGCGGACCTGGACCTGGCTTGCGCCCGCCACCACGTGCGCGTTCGTGACGATCGTGCCGTCGGAGTCGATCACGAAGCCGGTCCCGCTGCCGGTCGCGCCGCCGTCGCGCACGCGGACCGACACGACGCTCGGGCTGGCGCTCGCGTAGACCTGGCGCACGGCGCGCGAGCGGGCGTCGGGTGCGACCGCACCGGGCGCCGCGGGCAGCGCCGCGGTGCTGCCGGAGCCGTCGTCGTCGCGCAGCAGGCTCGCGCCGAGCACGCCGGTGCCGAAGACGATCGCGGCGATCAGCGCACCGACCGCGACGAGCGGCCACAGGCGGCGGTCAGGAGGGGGCGGCGGCGGCTCCGGCTCGCGCAGCGGCGGGCGTTCGGCGCTGATCGCGGTCTTCGGAGCCAGCCACTGGGTGTGCTCGTCCTCCTCGCGCGGATCGGTCCAGAGGCGCTGGGGTGCGGACCTGCGCCGGGGCGGCTCGTCGTCTGTCATGCGCATCAAGGTAGGACGAGGATGTCAACACCGCGTAAGTTGAGCGCCGATTTGCGTAAGACCGCCATAAGAGCGGGAACACCTTTCAGCGCGGACGTTCTCCGCGGGCCGTAGACTCGAGACTCGCGAGCGCGGAAGGCGGAAGACAAGGAGACATGTTGCGACTGAAGGCCATCTTCGCCGTGGTGGGACTGCTGCTCCTCGCCGTGCTCGCCGGCTGCGGCGGGGATTCGAAGGACGACGCGTCCTCCGAGGCCAAGTCGAACGCGCCGAACTCGGCTGAGGCCAAGAGGCTGCTGCGTGAGACGTTCGGACCCAACGACAAGGCCACCTCGGGCAAGATCAGCGGCACGGTCGACATGGTCGTCAAGGGCGTCCCGCGCTACCGCGAGCCGATCCAGGTGACGGTCAGCGGGCCGTTCAGCCAGTCCGGCAGCTCGCCGACCGAGGCGAACCTGTCGGTCGGCCTGCAGCTGCGCGGCGGGTCGATCGGCGGCGAGCTCGTGCTGATCGACGATGAGGTGCTGATCGGCCTGGGGACGACCGGCTACCGGGTCCCGCAGGACGTCGCGACCACGATCCGCCGGCCGCTCGCCGCCACCGACAACGGGCTGGCGTCGCTGCTGAAGGTCTTCGGGATCGACCCGCTGCGCTGGGCGAAGAACCCGCGCATCGTCGGCAC
>DATMJM010000187.1:0-5300 GCA_035553935.1 Solirubrobacteraceae bacterium | reverse complement strand
CCTTCGGCGATGTCGGCCGCGCGGCGCGCGCGCTCGCGACCCACCTGCACGCCGATCTGGGGGTGCGCCGCGGCGACTGCGTGCTGACGCTCGTCGGCAACCAGCCCGACTGGGTGGCCGCGCTGGTCGCCTGCTTTCGCCAGGGCTACGTCGCGCTGCCCTGCAACGAGCAGCTGCGCGCGAAGGACCTGGCGCTGCGGATCGCCGTCTGCGATCCGGCGGCGGTGGTCTGCGGGGCGCGCAACGAGGCGGTGCTGCGCGCCGCGGGCTGGGACGGCCCGACGGTCTGGGCGCCGGACCTGCTCGATCTGCCGGTGCCGCCGGTACCGCCGCCCCCGGCCGACCTCGCGCCGCAGGAGCCCTGCCTGATCACGTTCACGAGCGGCACCGCGGGCGACCCGAAGGCGGCGCTCCACGGCCAGCGCTACCTCGGCGGCCAGCGCGTGCAAGCCGAGGGCTGGCTTGCTCCGCGTCCCGGCGACGTCGTCTGGTGCACCGCCGCCAGCGGCTGGAGCAAGTCGGCGCGCAACGCCTTCATCGCCCCTTGGATCCGCGGCGCCACAGCGCTCCTGCACGACGCGCGCTTCGATCCGGCCGAGCGCCTGGAGCTGCTCGAGCGCGAGGGCGTAGACGTGCTGTGCATGGCGCCGACGGAGTACCGTGTCATCGCCAAGCGCGCGACGCTGCGGCCGATCGGCTCGCTGCGCGGCCTCGTCGCCGCGGGCGAGGCGCTCAACCCCGAGGTGCTGCGCGCCTGGCAGGAGGCGACCGGCCTGCAGATCCGCGACGGCTACGGCCAGACCGAAACCGGGCAGCTGACCGGGATGCCGCCGGGAACGGAGGCGCGCCCCGGATCGATGGGCCTGCCGCTGCCCGGCATGGTCCTCACGATCGACGACGGCGAGCTCGTCGTCGACCCCGCCAGCGTGCCGACCTTCTTCCTGCGCTACCTCGGCGACGAGCAGGCCGACCGCGCGCGCGGCGGCGAGCCGTGGCGCACCGGCGACCGCGTCGCCGCCGACGAGGACGGGTTCTTGTTCTTCGAGGGCCGTACGGACGACGTCATCATCTCGGCGGGCTACCGGATCGGCCCGTTCGAGGTGGAGTCCGCGCTCGTCGCCCACGAGGCGGTCGCGGAGGCCGCAGTCGTCGCCGCGCCCGACGACGAGCGCGGCTCGATCGTGCGCGCGATCGTCGTCCTGCGTGACGGCGTCGCCGCCTCCGGCGATCTCGCGCGCGCGCTGCAGGACCACGTCAAGGAGCAGACCGCGCCCTACAAGTATCCGCGCCGGATCGAGTTCGCCGAGGAGCTGCCGAAGACCGCGAGCGGCAAGATCAGGCGCGCGCTGCTACGCGAGCAGGCCTGAGGCCCGGCCGGCTCAGCTCGGCAGCGCCACGATCGCGTCGATCTCTACCTGGGCGCCTTTCGGCAGCGCCACGACCCCCACGGCGACGCGCGCCGGCGGGTCGGCCGCGAAGAACTCGCCATACGCCTCGTTGACCTCGGCGAACGCGGCGAGATCGGTCATGTACACCGTGCAGCGGACCGCATCTTCGAGTCCCGCGCCCGCCGCCGCGCAGACGGCCTGCAGGTTCTCGAGGCAGCGCCTCGCCTGCTCGGCAGGAGTCGCGCCGACGAGCTCGCCGGAGTCGGGGTCGAGCGGGATCTGGCCCGAGCAGAACAGCAGCCCGGCTGCGCTGACGGCGTGGTTGTAGGGGCCGATGGCGGCGGGCGCGCCGAGGGCGGTGACGGGCTCGCGATGGTGGGACAAGGGGTGCTCGGCTCCTGAGGTCGGGAACGATACGCGTCGCCGGAAGCTCTCCGGCGCCGCGGGCACGCCCTGCCCCCAGTACCCAGCGCTGCATCGCGGCTCACCCGACTCGCGGCCGCCACCTCCTGCGAGGCTTCCGCCCGCGCCGCGCCGGGTAGCCGCGCCACGATGCCAAACGCACTCGCCGGCGAGACGTCGCCGTACCTCCTGCAGCACAAGGACAACCCCGTCGAGTGGGAGCCGTGGGGCGAGCGCGCGCTCGACCGCGCGCGCGAGCTCGACCGCCCGCTGCTCGTCTCGATCGGCTACTCGGCCTGCCACTGGTGCCACGTGATGGAGCGCGAGTGCTTCGAGAACGAGGAGATCGCGGCGATCATGAACGAGCACTTCGTGTGTGTGAAGGTCGACCGCGAAGAGCGCCCCGACGTCGACGCGCTGTACATGGAGGCCTGCCAGCTCATGAACGGGTCGGGCGGCTGGCCGCTGAACGTCTTCATCACCCCCGAGCAGGCGCCGTTCTACGCCGGGACGTACTACCCGCCCGAGCCGCGCGCGGGAATGCCGAGCTGGCCGATGGTGCTCGAAGCCGTCGCGAAGGCGTGGGACACCCAGCGCGAGGAGATCCGCGCGCAGAACGCGGCGATGGCGGCGCGGCTGGCCGGGGCGGCGGTGCTCGAGGCGCCCGAGGGCCCGCTCGGCGAGGAGATCCTCGACGCCGCGATCGCGCAGCTGCGCGCGCAGTTCGACACGACCAGCGGCGGCTGGGGCGGCGCGCCGAAGTTCCCCGCGTCGTCGACGATCGAGTTCCTCCTGCGCCGCGGCGAGACGACGATGTCGCTGTACACGCTTCGCTCGATGGCGTCGGGCGGCATCCACGACCAGATCGGCGGCGGCTTCGCGCGCTACTCCGTCGACCCGAACTGGACGGTCCCGCACTTCGAGAAGATGCTCTACGACAACGCGCTGCTCGCGCGCGCCTACCTGCACGGCTGGCAGGCCGGCGGCGGGGCCGACGGCGGCGACCCGATCCTGCGCCGCACGGCCGAGGAGACGCTCGACTGGGCGCTGCGCGAGATGACCGGTCCGGAGGGTGCCTTCTACAGCGCGCTGGACGCCGACTCCGAAGGCGTCGAGGGCAAGTTCTACGTATGGTCGCTGGCGGAGCTGCGCGAGGTGCTCGGCGACGACGCGGACGAGGCGATCGCCTGGTTCGGCGCGAGCGAGAGCGGCAACTTCGAGGGCGCGAACATCCTCGAGTCGCGCGGCGCCGAGCCGGCGCCCGAGGTGCGCGAGCGAATCCGCGCCAAGCTGCTGGAGCGGCGCTCCCAGCGGGTCCGGCCGGGCCTGGACGACAAGCGCCTGACAGCCTGGAACGCGCTGATGATCGGCTCGCTCGCGGACGCCGGCGCGGTGCTCGAGCGCGAGGACTACCTCGACGCGGCACGGCGGGCGGCGACGTTCGTGCTCGAGCAGATGCGCACACCCGAAGGCCGCCTGCTGCGCAGCTACAACGCCGGCGAGGCGAAGCTCAACGCCTACCTCGAGGACCACGCATTCCTGCTCGAGGCGCTCCTGACGCTCTACGAGGCGACCTTCCAGCCGCGCTGGTTTCATGCCGCGCGCGAGCTCGCGGACACGATCATCGAGCGCTTCGGCGACGCCGATCGCGGCGGCTTCTTCCAGACCTCCAGCGACCATGAGCAGCTCGTCGCGCGGCGCAAGGAGATCGACGACTCGCCGATCCCGTCGGGTCAGTCCAGTGCCGCGTTCGGCCTCCTGCGCCTGGCGGCGCTGACCGGCGAGGCACGCTATGAGGAGGCCGCGCTCGGCGTGCTGCAGCTCTTCGGCGACCTCCTGCGCCGCTCGCCGCTGGCGTTCGGGCACCTCCTGCAGGTGCTCGACTTCCACCTTGCGCCCACGCACGAGGTCGCGATCGTCGGCGCGGACCGCGCGCCCCTCGTGCGCGCCGTTCGCGCGCGCTTCCGCCCGCATCTCGTGCTCGCCGGCGGCGACGGCGAGGAGGCGGGCGGCGTGCCGCTGCTCGAGGGCAGGACGGCGGTCGACGGCCGCGCGGCGGCCTACGTCTGCGAGCAGTTCACCTGCAAGCGGCCCGTCACCGAGCCCGGTGAGCTCGAGCAGCTGCTGGCGCCGACGCCCTGACGCGCGCCTGGTCGCGCGCCTGCAGCGCCCGCGAGCCCTGCAGGAAGTCACGCAGCAGCTCCAGCTCACGCGCGTCGTAGCCGGCCAGCAGCGCGTGGCCGTCGGCGGCCATCGGACCGTTGGCTGGTAGTAGTAGCCGCATGTCCTCGGTCCTCACCGTCGCCTCCGGGCGCACGGCGAAGTGGGTCATCGCCGCGATCTGGCTGTTCGCGATCGCCGGCTCGTTCGCCACCAACCTGCCGGGGAAGTTCGCCGACGCCGAGGAGAACGAGTCGACGTCGTTTCTGCCCGGCGACGCGGAGTCCACGCAGGCGCTGGAGGTCACCGAGCGCCTCCAGGACGGCGAGCTGGCGCCGATGGTCATCGTCTACCGCCGCGATGGCGGGCTGACCGCCGCCGACGCGCGCAGGATCGCCCGCGATCGCGCCGAGCTGAACGCGCTCGACCTGCGCGCGACGTCGCAGTTCGGCGCGCCGCAACGCTCGCCGGACGGCACCGCCGCGATCGTGCAGGCGAACATCACCGGCGACGGCGAGGCCGACACGATCCTCGACCCGGTGGACGCGGTCCGCGAGCGCGTCAGCGATCCGGGCGGCGACCTGGAGGTGAAGGTGACCGGCCCGGCCGGCTACGCCGCCGACCAGATCAAGGTCTTCGAGGGCATCAACGGCGCGCTGCTCGGCGCCGCGCTGCTGCTCGTCCTCGTCCTGCTGGCGCTCATCTACCGCAGCCCGATCTTCCTCTGGATTCCGCTGCTGGCGATCGTCTTCGCAGAGCTTGCGACGCGCGCGCTGGGCTACGGCCTCACGGAGGCGGGCGTGACCGTCAACGGCCAGTCGTCGGCGATCCTCTCGATCCTCGTGCTCGGCGTCGGGACCGACTACGCACTGCTGCTCGTGGCGCGCTACCGCGAGGAGCTGCGCCGCCACGAGGACAAGCACGAGGCGATGGCGCTCGCGCTGCGCACCGCCGGGCCGGCGATCTTCGCCTCGGGCATGACGGTCATCGCCGCGCTGCTGTGCCTGATGCTCGCCGACGTCAACGGCACGTCCGGGCTCGGCCCGGTCGGCGCGCTGGGGATCGCCGTCGCGATGATCGCCATGCTGACGCTGCTGCCCGCCTGGCTCGTGATCTGGGGCCGCCGTGCGTTCTGGCCGCGCGTGCCGCAGTTCGGCACCGAGGGCGTCGACGAGACGCACGGCGTCTGGCGCCGCGTCGGCGACCGGGTCGCCCGCAGCCCGCGGCGCGTGTGGATCGGCACGGTCGCGCTGCTGCTCGTGCTCTCGCTGGGGCTGCTGAACTTCGACAACGGCCTGACGAGCGGCAACGGCTTCCGCGACGACGTCGAGGCGGTCGCCGGGCAGGAGC
>DATMJM010000186.1:0-2629 GCA_035553935.1 Solirubrobacteraceae bacterium | reverse complement strand
CGCAGGCGCTGCGCGAGCGCACGGACTCGTGCACGGTGCCCGCCGCCGGCGTCGTGGGGGAGGCGATGGTCGCCTTCGTGCTCGCGGACGCGTACCGCGCGAAGTTCGGCGGCGACCACATCGACGACACCGTCGCCGCCGTGGACGCCTACCGCGCGCGCATCGGCTGGCCGCCGCTGTCGTCCTAGACGCGGGTCGCATGGCGCTCGTCTTCGTCGGGTTCATGGGCAGCGGGAAGTCCTCCGCGCTCGACGACGTGCTCGACACCGACAGCCTGGTGGAGGACCAGCTGGAGATGAGCATCGCCTCGTTCTTCGCGGCGTTCGGCGAGCGCCGATTTCGCCAGCGTGAGGAGCCGGTCGTGCTGCGCGCGCTGCGGTCGGGCGCGCCGGCGGTCGCGCTCGGCGGCGGCAGCGTGCTGTCGGAGGCGGTGCGCGAGGCGCTGCGCCAGCACACGGTCGTGTGGCTGGACGTCTCCGACGAGACCGCCTGGCAGCGCGCGGCCGGCGCGGACCGGCCGCTGGCCGCCGATCGCGCCGCCTTCGCCGCGCTGCACGCCGAGCGCCGCCCGCTGTACGAGGCGATCGCCGACGCCTACCTGCCCGAGGGCGACCGGGTCGCGCGGCGCGCGCTGCCCGCGCTGCAGGCACTCGCGGAGGCGCCCGCCGGGACGAAGCTCGTCTGGGCCGTCGCCGGCGGCCGCGAGTACCCGGTGTTCGTCGGGCACGGGCTGATCGGCGGCCTGCCGCGCCCGGGGAGGCGCGCCTTCGTCGTCACCGACTCCAACGTCGGCCCGGTCTACGCGCAGCAGCTGCGCGACGCGCACCACACGATCACGATCGCCGCCGGAGAGGAGCACAAGACGCTCGCGACCGCCGAGACGGTGTGGCGCGAGCTCGCCGCGCGCGGCATGGGCCGCGACGACCACCTCGTCGCGCTCGGCGGTGGCGTCGTGGGGGACCTCGCCGGCTTCTGCGCCGCGGCCTACCAGCGCGGCGTCCCGGTCGTGCAGGTCCCGACGACGGTCGTCGCGCAGGTCGACGCGGCCTACGGCGGCAAGACCGGCGTCGACCTGCCGGAGGCCAAGAACTACGTCGGCGCCTACCACCAGCCGGCCGCGGTGATCACCGACGTCGAGACGCTCGCCACGCTGCCGCCCGAGGAGGTCGCGGCCGGCTACGCCGAGGTCGTCAAGACGGCGCTCATCGCCGGCGGCTCGCTGTGGGAGCGGGTCGCGTCCGGCGCGCCGCTCGACGAGCGCATCGTGCTGGACTGCGCGCGCACGAAGATCGCGGTGGTCGCGGCCGACGAGCGCGACGGCGGCGCGCGCCAGCTGCTCAACCTCGGCCACACGGTCGGCCATGCGATCGAGACGGTGACGGGCTACCGGCGCTACCGTCACGGCGAGGCCGTCGCGCTCGGCCTGCTCGCCGCGCTGCGCCTGAGCGGAGCGCCCGCGCTCCGCGCGCAGGTGGCCGGGCTGCTCGCCGCGGCCGGCCTGCCCACGACGCTCGAGGACGCCGATCCCGAGGCGGTCGTGGCGGCCACGCGGCGCGACAAGAAGCGCGTCGGGGGGAGGGTGCCGTTCGTCTTGGTGCGGGCGCCCGGCGACGTGGTGTTCGGCGAGCGGGTGGAGGAGGCCGATGTGCTCGCGGCGGTGCGCGAGCTCGCGGCCGGCTGAGGGGCGACAGCGACCGCGCTCGCAGCCAGGCTCAGCGCCCGATCACCGCCAGCGGCCGGCCCCAGTCCGACAGCGACGCCGGCGGCGGGACGCGGTAGCCGAGGTACAGGTCGTGGCCGATGTCGCCGGTCGCCCACTTGGCGAAGCTCTCTGCGAATCGCTCCTCGCGTGCCGCACACCCGCCCGAGACGTTGCCGTCGCAGCCGAAGCCGGCGGGCGTCGCCGCATCCAGCTCCTCCTCGAGCGCGGACGGGACGAGTGCGTGGTCGACGACATGGGCGAGCTCGTGCAGGACGAGGCGGCGCACGCCGCGCATCCCGCTCGCGCGGTACACGCCGCCGAGGTCGAGCACGACGCTGTAGCCGTCCGCGGTCGGTCCCGCCGAGCCCGCGACGCGCGCGCCGGGGCGTCCGACCGTGATCGTCACGAGGCCGGCGACCAGCTCGACGAGGCGGCGCGCCTCCGGCCTCGCCTCCGCGATCACCCCGCGCACGATCTGCTGATCGCCGGCCGCGATCGCCTCGTCGAAGCGGATCGGCGCCGGCGCCGGCAGCGCGGCGGCGGACTCGTAGCGGGCGCCCTCGGAGCCCGCCTGCGCGGGCAGCGGCACAGGCGCGCCGGTCACGCGCGCGGCGACCGCCGCGACGACCAGGCACAGCAGGGCCAGGCGGCCGGCACGGGTACGGGCGTCGTTCATCGCCGGACCATCGGCACGCGTCGCCCGTCGCAGCAGCGGTCCGCCGCCGCCGTCGGCGAACCGCCGACGGCGGCGCGACGCGCGCCGCCGTGGCAGAGTCCAGCGCCACATGCCCACCGCCCGCAACCGCATCCACGTCATGCACGGCGTCAACCTCGACCAGATCGGCCGTCAGGCGCGCGAGCTGCGCGTGCTGCGCGACCGTCACGTGGGCGTCGTCGAAGCCGAGCTTGAGGGGCCCGTCCGGCAGC
>DATMJM010000185.1:0-3497 GCA_035553935.1 Solirubrobacteraceae bacterium | reverse complement strand
ATCGAGCAGCGAGCAGACCTCAGCGCCGCGGGCGACGCGATCTGGCTGCGCGTCCGGCGCCTGAACCGCTACGTCGAGGAGCAGGCGCCGTGGACGCTCGCCAAGGATCCCGCTCGCGCCGGCGATCTCGACAGCGTGCTCGCATCGCTCGTCGAGGGCCTGCGCGTTGTCGCGATCGTCCTGCATCCGTGGATGCCGGAGAGCACGGGCAGGCTGCTGAGCGCGCTCGGCTCGCCCGACGTCGACCTCGGCTGCGCGCGCATGCAGGCGGGCCGCCTCGGCGCGATCGCGAAGCTCGAGCCGCTGTTTCCCAAGCCGTAGCATCCGCGCTCAGCCGGCGGGTGCGTAGCCTCATCGCTGTCCGATGATCGACAGCCATACGCACCTGCACGTCTGCAAGCCCGACGATGACGCCCTCGTCGCGGCCGCGGCCGACGCCGGCGTGACGCGGATGCTCACGGTGGGCACGAACGGCGCGACCTGCCGCCGGGCGCTGCAGGCCGCCGAGCGCTTTCCCCAGGTGTTCGCCGCGATCGGGCACCACCCCAACGAGGCGGCCGGGTTCGACGAGGGCCACCTCGCCGAGCTGCACGCGCTCGCGGAGCACCCCCGCTGCGTGGCGATCGGCGAGACCGGCCTGGACCACTTCCGCGACTACGCGCCGGGCGCCGACCAGGTCCGCGCCTTCGAGGCGCAGATCGAGCTCGCCCGCTCGACCGCCAAGCCGCTCGTCGTCCACACGCGCGCCGCGGAGGACGAGACGATCGCGATGCTGCGCGAGCGCGCGAGCGGGCTCGACGTGATCCTGCACTGCTTCTCGATGCCCGGCCGGCTCGACGAGTGCGTCGCGCAGGGCTGGTGGATCTCGTTCGCCGGCAACGTGACGTACCCGAAGGCGCAGGACCTCGCCGATGCGGCGCGGCACGTACCGGCCGAGCGGCTGCTCGTCGAGACCGACGCGCCATACCTCACCCCGCAGGCGGTGCGCAAGGAGCGAAACCAGCCGGCCTTCGTCGTCCACACCGCGCGCTTCGTCGCCGAGCGGCGCGACATGGAGTACGAGGCGCTCGAGCGGCTCGTCGAGCGCAACGCGGCCACCCTCTTTCACTGGTGAACGTCGTCGGGCCGAGCCAGCCGAGCCTGCGCCGGATGCGCCAGTTCGGCGTGCGGCCCAAGCGCGACCTCGGCCAGAACTTCCTCATCGACTCGAACATCCTGGGCGTGATCGAGCGCGAGGCGCGGCTCGCGGCAGACGACGTCGTGCTCGAGATCGGCGGCGGCCTCGGCGTGCTGTCGGAGTACCTCGCGCCGCGGGTGTCGCACGTGCACGTCGTCGAGCTCGACCGCGCGCTCGAGCTCGCGCTGCGCGATGCGCTGGACCCGTTCGACAACGTCACGCTGCACATCGCCGACGCGATGCGGCTTGACCTGCGCGCGCTCGCGCCGCCGCCGACGAAGGTCGTCGCCAACCTGCCCTACGGCATCGCGGCGGGCGCGATCCTGCGCACGATCGAGCAGCTGCCGGAGGTGCGGCGCTGGATCGGCATGGTCCAAAAGGAGGTCGGCGAGCGCTTCGCGGCCGCGCCCGGCACGAGCGCGTACGGCGTGCCCTCGGTGCTCGCGCAGCTCGCCTGCGACGTGCGCGTCCTGCGGCCGGTCTCGCGGACGGTCTTCAGCCCGATGCCGAACGTCGACTCGGTGCTTGTCGGTCTCGAGCGGACGGGTCCCGCGCCGGACCGCGGCCTGCGCGACCTCGTCGGCGCTGCGTTCGCGCACCGGCGCAAGGCCGTCGCAGGGTCGCTCGCGCTGGCGCCCGGCGCGGCGCCCGACGTCCGCGAGCGCGCTCGGGCAACGCTCGCGCAGCTCGGTCATCCGCCCGACGCGCGCGCCGAGCGGCTGACGCCGCAGGACTTCATCGCCTTGCACGAAACTCTGCGGTCATGACCGTCCTGACGACCGAGGCGCGCGCGAAGATCAACCTCTGCCTGTACGTCGGGCCAATGCGGGGCGACGGGCGCCACGAGGTCGTCACGGTCATGGACTCGCTGACGCTGTGCGACGACCTGCGCATGGAGACCGACCCCCCGGGGCTGGTCTGCGACGAGGTCACCTGCGCGGACGTGCCGGCACCGAACCTCGCGTCCACGGCGATCCGTGCCTTCCGCGAGGCCACCGGCTGGGACGGACCGCCCGTGCGCCTGGAGATCGACAAGCGCATCCCGGTCGCGGGCGGCATGGGCGGCGGATCGGCCGATGCGGCGGCGGCGCTGCGGCTTGTCAGCGAGGCCTCCGGGCTCGGCGACCGCCGGCTGCTGGAGGACATCGCAGCGACGCTCGGCGCGGACGTCGCCAGCCAGGTGCGCGGCGGCCTGATCCTCGCGACCGGCGAGGGCAGCCGCCTGCGGCCGCTGGACATGATCCTGCCCTACAGCGTCGTCGTGCTGCCGCTCGACGCCGAGCTGCCGACCGCGGCCGTCTACGCCGAGGCGGACCGGCTCGGGCTCCCGCGCCAGACGCTCGAGCTCGCGCGCGCGCTGACGCGGACGCAGGCCGCGCTGTCGGCGGAGACGATCCTCGAATGCCTCCACAACGACCTGCAGGACGCCGCGCGCTCGCTGTGCCCGGCGATCGACGACGGCCTCGAGGCGGTGCTGGCGGCGGGCGCCGACCACGCGCTCGTCTCGGGATCGGGGCCGACGGTGCTCGGCGTGTTCGCGGAGCCGGGCCATGCCGAACGTGCCAAGCGCGTATGTGAGTCGCTTGCCGCCGACGGCCGCTCTCCGGCGCCCGTCCTCGCGCATCCCGCCGGTCCGTTCGCGCTGCGCTGACGAGCCCCGCGGCACGGCGGCGGGCGCCAAAGCACCGGACAGCCGCCGTCCAGCGAGTTCGTCACAATGCGGTGTCATGTCGAACACGGAGGTCACGATCGTCATCGCGGGGACGTGCGGTGCGCTGGCGCTCGTCGCTTTCGTGTGGTTCATCGCCTGGCCGGCGTGGAACGCCTACAGCAGCGGATGGGAGCGCGCCGCGGCGGCCTTCCTCAGCTTGTACGTCCTGGCGGCCCTGATCCTGCTGGGGGCAGCGGGCGGGGCGGCGATCGCGTATTACTGGGATCGCATCGCGGCGTAGCCTGTAGTCCATGGCGACTTCCGTCGAACGGTCGAAGGGACTCGATCTCGCCGCGCTGGATGCCATCACGGAGGCGGTCGAGTCCGGCGCCGGGCTGCCCGACGTGGTGCGCGCCGCCGCGCGCGCGCTCGAGGCGAGCCTCGTCCTGCTCGACCGGACGGGCTCCGTGCTCGCGGTCGCGGCGCGCTCTCCGGCCGACGAGCGCTCGCTGCTCGACCTCGCGCCCGGCGTCGAGGCGGTCGAGCTGCGCGTGGCGGACATGCCCGTCGGCCAGCTGCGGATGCGCGTGCGCTCGCAGCCGGGGCCGGCGCTCGTCCGGCTCGTCACGACGCTCGTCGCATCCGAGGTCGAACGCGTGCGCGCCCCCG